>NZ_BADD01000481.1 GCF_000333455.1 Rhodopseudomonas sp. B29 | reverse complement strand
CAAATACAATCACGTAGTTGCCGGGTACAACTACCGCATGGACGGCATNCAGGGCGCGGTTCTCGGCGTCAAAATGAACTATATCGAGGCTGGACCGAAGCGCGCCGCTCGGTCGCGCTGCAATACGATCAGGCTCTTGCGAAGCTGCCACTCGTCCGGCCGCGGCCGCCGGCCCATTGCCGGCACGTCTATCACGTCTACGCCATCTGTCTGGCTCAACGCGACGAGGCCTTGCGCAGGTTGCAAGAGGCCGGAATCGGCGTTGGTATTCATTATCCCGTCCCGGTCCATCTGCAGAAGGCCTATGCCGGACTGGGCTACGTTGCGGGCGACTTTCCGGTCACCGAGTGGTTGGCCTCGCGTTTCCTGTCTCTTCCGATCTATCCGGAACTGCGGCCCGAGCAGGTGGCCGAAGTCGTCGACCAGCTGAAAGACATGCAACTGGTCGCAGCGGCCTAGGCGTCTTCGAATGGAATCGGCGCACCGCGGGTGGTTCGTCGGCGTTGACTGAAGGAGAGTGTCTTGGCTGATTTGAAGGGAAAGCGGATTCTGGTCACCGGCGGAGCCGGGTTCATCGGCTCACACATCGTCGACCTGCTTTGCGACGAGGGCTGCCTCGAGATCGTCGCTCTGGACAACATGATCCGAGGACGGCCGGAGAATCTTCGGCAAGCTAGGTTTAACGGGCCGGTTCGCTTGATTCAGGGTGACGTCTGCGATCGTCAATTGCTCTCATCGCTCGTCAAGAACGCCGATATCGTGTTCCATCAGGCTGCGTTGCGCATCACTCATTGCGCGGCCGAGCCGCGGCTTGCCAAGGAAGTCATGGTCGACGCAACGTTCGATCTGCTCGAACTATGCGTGGAGCACGGCGTCGAGAAGGTCATCGCGGCGTCATCGGCGTCGGTTTACGGCCTGGCCGAGCAGTTTCCTACGACAGAGGGGCAGAGCCCCTATGATAACCGCACGTTGTACGGCGCTGCAAAGGCGTTCAATGAAGGCTTGCTCCGCTGCTACAACGACATGCATGGTCTCGACTACGTCGCCTTCCGATATTTCAACGTCTATGGCGACCGGATGGACATCCATGGCCGTTACACCGAAGTGCTGATCCGCTGGATGGAACGTCTCGAGGCGGGGCAGCCACCGATCATCTTCGGCGACGGTCAACAAACCATGGACTTCGTCCACGTCCGCGACGTCGCACGTGCAAATATCCTCGGCGCGCTGGCAGATGCCACCGACGAGGTTTTCAACGTTGCGAGCGGCACAGAGACCAGCCTCGTGCAACTGGCGACAGCGCTGGCGTCGGTCATGGGTCATCGCAATCTGCAACCGGAATTCGCACCAGAGCGATCGGTCAATCCGGTGCCGCGACGGCTGGCATCGACGCACAAAGCAGAACGGTTACTCGGATTCCGTGCCACCATACCGCTCGAACAAGGATTAGCCGAGCTTGTCGATTGGTGGCGATCCGAGCGCGGATCCAACGCTGATGTGCGCCCGAAGCAAGCAGCACTCGGATGACGTCGTCGCGCTGAGCTGGTGCCGAGAGCGAAGTCCGGCGTCCCCAAAAGGCCCAGCGCCTTAGCGTGAAGGTGGTTAGTGAGAAGCCGCCGGACCGGGCGGGGCCGGCGTGCCGCCGGCGGCGCCGCCTGCTGGTCGTTATCCGGGCGGGTAATATCAATTACTTAAATACCATTAATTAAAAGCGCTTGCGTTTAAATAATATATATTTAAAACTTACGGCTACGGGCCCGATTTAAATGATCGGGTCTTTCGCTGGATGCTTGCGAACTCCGCGTTTGAAGGGAGGTCGAGTCGATGATTGGAAACGAAGTTTTTCAGGACAAAACGTCGCCACGCAGCGATACGTCATCGCGCGGCGTTCGGCCAAAATTGCTTGCGGTGTCTTCGGGGGGAGGGCACTGGGTGCAATTGATGAGGATCAAGCACGCGTTCGAGGATTGTGAGGTGACCTACGTCACCGTCCATGAGTCCTATCACGCGCAGGTCCCGAGCGACAAATTTTGCCTGGTGAACGATGCCAATCTCACCACCAAATTTGCCCTGCTGAAGGCGGCCGCCAAGCTCGCATGGATCGTCTGGAAGGAGAAACCGGATGTCGTGATTTCGACCGGCGCTGCGCCTGGCTACCTGGCGCTTCGCCTGGGACGGATCATGGGCGCGCGCACCATCTGGATCGACAGTATTGCCAACGCTGAAAAGCTTTCGATCTCAGGGGATCGGATCGGCCATTGGGCGGACCTCTGGTTGACGCAGTGGCCTCACTTAGCTCGTCCCAAAGGGCCTCATTACGCGGGGGCCGTGCTATGATCTTCGCAACGGTCGGGACGCAGGGACAGTTTGATCGTTTGATCCGCACCATCGATGGATGGGCTGGCGCGCACGGCAGGACCGACGTCTTCGCGCAGACGGGTCAATCGAGCTACCAAGCCAAATACATTCGTGCGGAGCGCTTCCTCGATCCGACGGAATTTCGCAATCGTGTCGAGAACGCAGCGCTCGTGATCAGTCACGCGGGGATGGGATCCATCATCACGGCCCTGGAGCTCGGCAAGCGGATTATCGTCATGCCGCGCCAAGCGAGCCTCGGTGAACATCGCAACGACCATCAGCTGGCAACCGCGAAGCGGTTTGCTGAACAAGGCAGCATTAAGGTCGCCTTCAACGAACTCGAGTTGATCGATCTGCTGGATCAGGTCCAGGTCACGAACGACGCCGAGCGAATTGCCTCCCAGGCATCGCCGACCCTCATCTCGACAATTCGAACATTCATCGAGACCGGCGATGTTCACAAACATCCTTGAAGAACGCATCATCACGGCCGTGTTCAGCGACAGAGGTGACCATTGGAACAAGTAGTGCACCGGCCGGATACGAATAGCCCGTCTGTACGCCCCCTGGGTTCATCGGCACGGAGCTCTGTGAACGTGCTCGGTCGTGATCGCGCCTCGGCCTCTCCCTCGATTCCGATCGCCAAGCCATTCCTTGATACGGCGGAAGCCGACGCGGCGCACAAAGCGGTGCTGTCGGGATGGCTCTCACAAGGCCAACAGGTGGCCGCTTTCGAGCGTGAGTTCGCGGCGTTGACTGGAGCAGGATATGCTTGTGCCGTCTCCAACTGCACGACCGCGCTGCACCTCGCGCTTCTTGCCGCTGGCGTCGGCCGGGGTGACGAAGTCGTCACCCCGAGTCATTCGTTCATCGCTACGGCCAACAGCATCCGTTACTGCGGCGCCAGGCCGGTCTTTGTGGATATAGATCCGGCAACCTATAATCTCGATCCGAAATGCGTCGCCGAAGCCTGCAATGAACGCACGAAGGCCATTCTCGTTGTTCATCAGATGGGAATGCCCTGCGATCTGGTGCCGCTTCTCGCGGTGGCAAATCACTATCATATCCCGTTGATCGAGGATGCGGCGTGTGCCATCGGCAGCGAGATCAAGATCGACGGCGAGTGGGAGTTAGTCGGGAGGCCGCGAGGATCCACAGCCTGCTTTTCGTTTCATCCACGCAAGGTCATTACGACCGGCGAAGGCGGGATGGTCACGACGTCAGATCCCGAGATCGATCGCAAGCTGCGCCTCTGGCGTCAGCATGGCATGAATGTGCCGGACACCGTTCGCCATAGCGCGCCGACCGTCATCTTCGAGGACTACGTGTCCGTCGGCTTCAACTATCGATTAACGGATATTCAAGCGGCAATCGGCCGGAAGCAGCTCGAGCGTCTGCCGGCAATCATCGGGCGGCGCCGCGCGATCGCGCATCGCTATGGCGAGTTGCTGGCGGGCCTGGAAGGCTTAACCCTGCCATTCGAGCCGGAGTGGGCCCGGTCCAACTGGCAAAGCTATTGCGTGCGGCTGCCCGACAGGCTCGATCAGAGGACGGTGATGCAGAACCTGCTCGATCAGGGGATCGCGACCAGGCGTGGCATCATGTGTTCGCACCGTGAGGCTCCCTATCGGGGCGACGAGCAGCGGCACAGCCTGCGTCAGTCCGAACTCGCCCAGGATCATTCGATCCTCCTGCCGATTTATGCGCAGATGACAGAGGACGATCAAGCTCGCGTCGCGGGCGCCTTGATGGCGGAGCTACGCTGACGGCTGCGCGGCGCGGTGCTGCACGGGCTTCGCCGCCGGATCGCCATTGCCACGGGCGAACACGCCCGAGATGGCATCGCGGGCATTCCGATCGTCGGTCGCGGCCGTTCCCGACCATTTGAGATATCGTCGACGAACTCGGTCGCCAGCGACAGCTGCAGCCACGCGCATCGCCTCGGGCACTACCAGCCTGGACGAAATCGGTGTTTCGACCGCCGAGTCATAAATACTGCTCACCAGGTCCGCGGCGCGGTCCAGACTGAATCGTTGTTCCGCGAGCTGGCGGCCGAACAATCCCAAATCACGACGCGTGCTGGGTGAAGCGAGAACGCGCTCGAGAGCCTTCTGAAGCGCTGGGGCCCCGGTGCCGAGCGAACCCGGTCCCAGCCCGTACCAGCCTTGTCGAAGAAACGTTGGGGCGCTCTCGCGCGTCAGCAACTCATTGAACCCGCCCTCACCCACGACGACGAGGGGCTTTCCAAACGCCATTCCCCTGAGCGCGGACCCTCCCTGACCCACGATGACGTCTGCAGCCGCATATGCGGGGCTCGGGTCGGCCAGCTCGCCTATGAGGAGCACGGCGTCATAGCCGGCGCTCGCATTGGTTTGTTCGGCGCGCCTGGCGACATCGTCACGAGCCTGTCCGTCTCCAACGATCACCAAACGCACAGGGTTTCCGGCAGCAGCCAACTCACGGACCGCGTCACATGCGGTGAGAAGACCCTCGAGCTTGAGGTCCGGGACCAGACGGCAAATCATCGCGATCACGAATTCGTCGCGCCGAATGCCGAAGCGGCTGCGAAAGTCCGTGCCGTCCAGTGCGGGATTGTCTGCACACGTATCTACAGGCGGCTCCAGCAATTCGATGTGTCTGTATCCTGAGGCGATGCGGCCCGCCAAGAGATC
>NZ_BADD01000482.1 GCF_000333455.1 Rhodopseudomonas sp. B29 | reverse complement strand
TAGTAGTCGCTGTGGGGGCCGTCGTATCGTCTCATCACTTTGATGTCGGTTTTATTGAGAACGGCCCCTAGCAGCGCTTCGCTGACGTTGGGCGCCGTGTGCAGAGCGTGTTGAACGACGTCGATTTTCGTGCGGCCCCACTCGACGACGAGGACGAAACAGTCGACCAGCGGCGTCGTCGCCCGCACGTCGACGATGGGCGCGAGCGGCGGAAGGTCGACGATTACGTAGTCATAGCTCGCCCGAAGTCTGTCGAATAGCACCCGGGTAGCCTCGGCCGATAGGATTTCGCTCGTATGAAAGAGCGGTCCCTTCTTCGCAATCGGAAGGAAGTTGAGCCCGGTGCCCTTGTCATGCCACGTGACTTCGTCGAGTTGCATGGCTCCAGCTATGACTTCGATCAGGCCGGTGGTCGCCGCCGGCGCAAGGTTCATCGACAGGGACGGGTTACGCAAATCGCAGTCGACGATGATTACGCGTTTTCCAGAGTGGGCAATCAATTGAGCCAGCGACGCGGCGATCGTCGACTTGCCTTCGTTCGGCAAAGACGACGTTATCCCGACGGTCTTGTTGGTCGACAAGCTCTGATTGAGGTCGATAGCCAGTTTGATTGCCCGGATCGCCTCGGCGAACCTGGACAATGGCATAGCCGTTGCGGCCCAATAGGCGGCCGATCGTCGAGAAATTACGCGGGCGCCATCCCCACCGACGGGGAGTTTTGCCGTGTTCGGCTGATCGACGTCCTTGAGCAGCGGGACCAGCGAAAGGCAAGGCAGTCCCAGGGCCGCCTCGAGTTGCGCCGATGTCCGGAACACCCGGTCCATGACGTCACGCAGCAGCCCCAGCCCCGCACCAAGCCCCAGTCCGGCCAATAATCCGATGGCGATCACGAGGGGCGATTTCGGCTTGCTCTTGCCGGGCGGCGGCGAAGCCGAAGCGATGACGCGGGCATTTGCGCTGGGAAACGACTCCTGCTGAACGGAACCCATGTAGCGCTGCAGGAAACTATCGTACAGGCCGCGATAACTCTTCGCCCGGGTCTCGAGTTCGCGCATCGTGAGTTCGGCTGAGCTGCCGGTACGCGACCGCGAAACAGCCGACGCTAGTTGGCTCTCGATCTGCTGTTGTTTCTGCTTGGCGACTTCGTAGTCGCTCCGACTGGTGGCCATTAGACGACGGACTTCGTCCAGGATCGACGCCCGGATTTCGCGCAAACGATTGCGGGTGTTGATGACGGCGAGATGGTCCTTGCCAAATCGGACGGACCAATCGGCTTCTCGTCTCGACAAATCCAGATACTGCTGACGCAGTGTATTGATGATCGGATTCAGCAAAACTTCCGAGCCTGGTGCGTCGATACCTCCCAAATTCGAGCTGTCGGGAACGACAGCCTGAAGAACATCCTCGAACCGGTTCAAGCGAGCTTGAATGTCCGATGTCAAAGCGCGAGCCGCCACCAGTCTGCTGTTGAGATCTGCGATCTGTTGATCATCGATCAGTTTGCCGTCGCTGACGACAATGTTGTTTTCGGACTTGAACGTGTTGACAGCTCGTTCGGCCGTGATGGCCTTTTGCCCAAGCTCGCGTAATCGGTCCTGCAGCCAGGCGGTGGCGCTCTTATTCGCCTCGAACCGCGCATTCAACTGATCGAGAATGTAGGCGTTGGCGATGGCATTTGCGACTTCTGCAGCCTTGTCCGGATTGCTCGCGTTGTAGCTGACTTCGATCACATTGCTCATCCCGACGCGATTGGCCGTCACGCGTTCGCCGAACGCGACCGCGAGTTGGTCAGCCGTGGGACCCTGATCAGTCCCCCCGTCGAGAGGAGCCATCGAAAGCCAGTGCCGTACCCGTTGGAAGAACGCATGCAAGCGGGCCGACGGCTTGAAGTCGCTCTCGTCATATAGCCGGAGAGACTGGATAACGGACGTCGCGACGGCTTTGGATTTCAACACCTGCAACTGAGTTTCGATCTGGACGGAGTCGATGGCGTCCTCGGCCACCAGGGATTGCTGTTGGACGAATGGTGTCTTTTGATTAATGAGAAGGATTTTGACGGTGCCGGTATATGTGGGGATCGCGGTCTTCAAATAGATCACCGCCAATCCGACCGTCACGACCGTGCAGAGGAGAATGACGGCATATTGGCGCTTCAAAAAGCCCAAAACCAATTCGACAGTGTGCCCCATCCCTTCAGCGGGCCCATCATCGCCGCCGGGGCCGTTGAGCAGAGGCAGCATCTTCTCGCTTTGCCGAATATTGCCCTGAAGCATTGGAAGCCACCAAACCCCATGATGTCGAGAAAGCCGGCCACCGGACGATGCGGGGGCGGCCGCGGCATCCGATGAGCCGAATTTAATTACCTTATTAATTCCACAAATAAATTGCTTTCGCAAATTAAATATATATAATCCAGACATGCAGATCGGCGAGTTGGTTACCGGCTGGGCGCCAATTCACCAATCCGCCGACACGATAGGCGGGGGAGCCGCTGGCGCTCTGCCATTTTGAATTGGGTTCGGTGGCTTTCCGATGGAGCAATGCATGCGGGTCGTGGTCACGGGCGGCGCGGGGTTTATCGGATCGGCCGTCTGTCGACAGCTTGTGCAAGGGCACAATGCTGAGGTCATGAACGTCGACAAGCTGACCTATGCATCCAATCTGGGTTCGCTCGAAGCCCTGGCTGGACATCCCAATTATGACTTTGAGCGCCTAGATATCTGCGATCGAAAAGGGCTCGATCGGATCTTCGCGACGTTCGAGCCTGACGCTGTGATACATTTGGCTGCCGAGAGCCACGTCGATCGATCGATCTCCGGCCCTTCTGCTTTCATCGCCTCAAATATAGTGGGCAGCTACACGTTGCTGGAGGCGGCTCGGGCGTATCACTCGAATCTGGCTGATGATCGCCGCGACCGTTTCAGGTTTGTCCACGTCTCCACCGACGAGGTCTACGGTTCGCTTGGCGAGACTGGGCTTTTCGTAGAAGAAACGCCATACCGGCCGAGTTCGCCTTACTCGGCCAGCAAGGCTGCGTCTGACCACCTCGCTCACGCCTGGTACAAGACATACGGATTGCCGGTCATCGTCACGAATTGCTCGAACAATTATGGGCCGTATCAGTTTCCAGAAAAGCTGATACCGTTGATGATCCTCAATGCGATAGATCACAAGCCTCTTCCGGTGTATGGCGCCGGTTCCAACATCCGCGATTGGCTGTTTGTCGAGGATCATGCCGAGGGGTTGATTCGCGCACTGACCCACGGGCGCCCCGGAGAGAGCTACAACTTCGGCGGAAATTGCGAGCGCAGCAATCTCGACGTCGTCAAGCTTATCGGCCGATACTACGACGAAATCGAGACGCCGACGTCCCCGACAAGCTCACTGATCACCCATGTCGAGGATCGCCCGGGTCACGATCTGCGCTACGCGATCGATGCGAGCAAAGCCCATCGTGAGCTCGGTTGGGGGCCGCGGCGAACCTTTGAAGAGGGGCTCCGGTCGACCGTGGAATGGTATTTGGCAAATCGATCTTGGTGGGCATCGGTTCGTTCAGGCATCTACGATGGCCGGCGACTTGGCTTGCTTAGAGCATAATGTTTACCAAGCTGAAATAGGCAGCCGACGACGCGACGTCGCGCGGCTTAACGCATACTGATAGGCGTCAGATGATAGGCTCGGCCGAGGCATGCACTCGAACATCCGCGGGGGGCTCCCCGTGCTGAAGGGCATCGTGCTCGCGGGGGGCAGCGGAACGCGCCTTTATCCGCTCACCCTCGGCGTGAGCAAGCAGCTCCTGCCGGTCTATGACAAGCCGATGGTGTATTATCCGCTTTCGACGCTCATGCTGGCTGGGATCCGCGACGTCCTGGTCATCACAACCCCAGCCGATCGTTGCCAGTTTGAACGGCTGCTGGGCGATGGCAGCCAATGGGGCATTCGTCTGCGCTACGCCGAACAACCGAAGCCCGCCGGCCTTGCCGAGGCCTTCATCATCGGCCGAGACTTTATCGGTTCCGACCGGGTGGCGTTGGTTCTGGGCGACAATATCTTTTTCGGGCATGGGCTGCCCGATCTGTTGGCGCGGGCGGCAAAGCGCGACCGTGGCGCAACCGTATTTGCGTATCATGTCCGGGATCCCGAACGGTACGGCGTAGTTGCGTTCGATCGCGAAGGGCGGCCGGTGTCGATCGAAGAAAAGCCGATTGCGCCGAAATCGTCCTGGGCGGTCACCGGCCTGTATTTCTTCGACAATGACGTCGTCCTCCACGCAGCCGAAGTGAAGCCATCGGCTCGCGGCGAGTTGGAGATCACCGATCTGCAAATGCGATATCTTGCGGCCGGGACGCTCGAGGTCGAGCGAATGGGGCGCGGCTTTGCCTGGCTCGACACCGGAACGTTTCAATCCCTGATCGAAGCGGGCAGCTTCGTTCAGACGCTGGAAAATCGTCAAGGCATGAAGGTCGCCTGCCTCGAAGAGATCGCTTTCCGGCAAGGCTTCATTTCCCGCGGCCGGTTGCTCGATCTGGCGCGCGGGCTGGAGAAGAGCGGTTATGGACTGTATCTGCGCGAGATCGCTCAGGCCGGGTCGGCCCCGTTCGCCGATTATGAAAATAACCAAAAAGATTTAATTCTTCAATAATCGGATTGACCGACATATTAAATTGCTGTCTCTTTATGGGAGGGCTTCGTCGGAGTGGCAATCTCAAGTTCGAGCTGGCCGATCCGCCGCAAGCAAGCGTCTCGCCGGATAGAGAAAGCTGAAAAATGTCAGAGGGTTGCTGCAGACTCCATGATAACTCGGCACGCCCGGTTCGGGCTGAGCACCAGCTCCCGTCTCCGTGGGCCAGGGACATTTGCCCACTCTGTAGCTGTCGAATTAAATCACGTTCGCTCGTTGGCGGCATTGCGGGGTTCGGGGCTTCGGCAACCAGGGCACCCATGGCGGCGAGCCCATTCCAGCAAACGGCTTCAACGCCCCGAGTTACGACGACCGAGTCAGTATCGAAGCGGATTTAACGCGTTGAGGAGAGTAGCAATGCACGCCGAAATCTACACCGACGGGATCGAGGAAATCACGGTTGGAGGATCCATCGTTCGGGTTGACCTGATCAGCCTTTCGCCGACCGAGCGCGACGCCAACAATGCACCCAAGAAGGTCTTCCGCCAACGAGTCATCTTCAACGTCGAGGCTTTCGCGAACTCGGTCGAGGTGATGCAGAAAGCGTTGCAGGGATTGATCGATGCGGGCGTCATAAAGCGCAATCATCCGAGATTGGCATCCGAAGACATGGCAACCGCGAGCGCAACCACCGCAGATACTGTCACTCTGGCCTCGAACACGTCTCGGAATCCGAATGCTTCAGCCAATTTCCGCTAACGACGACGTCCCGTCGCTACTCCAGGACGACGGTCCGGAGCAGACCGAGCCGAACGGCGTCGCCGTCCAGACGGCGTTGCACTGTTTGGCATACGTTGCGGCGCGCCGGGGCGTCGAGCTTTCGGTGGAGCAGCTGAAGCACGCTCATGCGATCGGCAACGATCCGCTGCCAGTCTCCGCGGTCCTGCGGATGGCGAAACAGGCCGGGCTGAAAGCCAGCGCGGCGAAGATCGACTGGCAGGCTCTGTTGAATCTCGAGGAAGCCTTTCCGGCAATAGCTCATCTGGCCAATGGCAATTGGGTCGTCGTCGCCGGCACTTCCGGCGAGGAAGATAAGCGAGTCTGCGTCATCGATCCACTCGCCGAGCGGCGCGACGAGCCGTTGCTGGTCAACGAGGAGCTGTTTTGCGCCAATTGGCAAGGTGACGTGCTCCTCATCAAGCAGGACAAGAATAACACGGCCTCCGATAAGAAATTCGGATTTCGTTGGTTCGCTCCGGAGCTCTTGCGCGAGCGCCGCCTATTCATCGATGTCGCCGTGGCGGCGATTATGCTCTACGGGCTCGGCCTTGTCGTTCCCATTTTCTTCCAGCTCGTCATCGACAAGGTCCTGGTTCACGAAAGCTTCACGACGCTTTACGTGCTGGCGGCCGGCGCGATCGCCGCGCTGGGATTCGACGCGATCTTCAATTTCTTGCGTCGATACCTGATGCTGTACGTCACCAGCAAGGTCGACATACGCGTCGCCACAAAGACCTTCGCACATCTTTTAGGCCTGTCTGTCAGTTACTTCGAACATATTTCTGCGGGTGTGTTGGTCAAACACATGCAGCAAGCGAGCCGTATCCGAGAATTTTTGACCGGCCGGCTATTTCTGACGCTTCTGGATGCGGTCTCTCTGTTCGTCTTCATTCCTGTTCTGGCGATGTACAGCATCAAGCTGACCGCGGTGGTTCTGGCATTCACGTTGCTGAGCGGACTGATCGTTGTGCTTCTGATCGGGCCCTACCGGCGGCGCTTGTTCGATCTCTATCAGGCCGAAGGCACGCGTCAGGCGCTGCTGGTCGAGACTGTCCACGGCATGCGGACTGTCAAGTCGCTGGCAATGGAGCCGCTGCAACGCAAGATCTGGGACAATTCATGTGCCCAGTCCGTATCGATGCGGTTCAATGTCGAAAGGATTTCGGCGGGCGCACAGTCGGTCACCGGCCTGCTCGAGAAGCTCATGACGCTCGGCATCATCGTGCTCGGTGCCCTGGACGTGTTCGGTGGTCAACTGACCATCGGCGCCTTGGTCGCATTCAACATGCTGGCGGGGCGCGTTTCGGCGCCGTTGGTGCAGATGGTGACGATGGTTCACGAGTATCAGGAGGTCTCGCTCGCGGTCAGAATGCTCGGCGAAGTGATGAACCAGCCTCCGGAGCGCGAAGCGCTCCGCAGTGGACTGCGGCCGGAGATTCGAGGCGGGATCGAGTTCGAAGGCGTCTCATTCCGCTATGGCGCCGAAGGAGCTGCTGCGCTCGACGACGTGTCGTTCTCCATCGCGCCGGGCCAGGTGTTCGGCATCGTTGGGCGCAGTGGCTCGGGCAAAACGACCCTGACCCGACTGATATCTGGCTTGTACCCCGTGCAGCAGGGGTTGGTGCGGATCGATGGGTATGATCTGAGAGAGGTCGATCTTGTCCATCTCCGCCAAAACCTTGGCGTCGTTCTGCAAGACAGTTTCCTGTTCCGCGAAACCATTCGGGAGAATCTTGCGCGCGTCAAACGTGACGCGACGTTCGCCGAGGTGGTCCGGGCAGCGCAGCTTGCCGGCGCTGACGATTTCATTCAGCGGCTACCCCGCGGATACGACACATTGCTCGAGGAAGGGGCCTCCAATCTGTCCGGCGGTCAAAAGCAGAGGCTTGCGATCGCGCGCGCACTAATTGTCAATCCCCGCATCCTGATCCTCGATGAAGCGACCAGCGCGCTCGACTCGGAGAGCGAAACGGTCATTCGGCGGAATTTGCGCCGCATCGCTGCCGGACGCACGGTGATCATCGTATCGCACCGGCTGTCGATGTTGGCGGAAGCGGACTCCATCCTCGTCATCGAGGGCGGCCGGGTCGTGGATATGGACCGCCACGACAAGTTAATGGCCAAATGCAGCATTTATCGCCACCTGTGGAACCAGCAGATGAAGGCGGCTTGACGATGAGTCTGGATGCCTCCAATGACCGGGCTTCTCCGGGAGACAACAAGCCGGTCAACTCCGAGAGGCGTCGGAGGCTGACCCACGGGGCGAGGACGCGGCGCCCCGAGATCGTCGGCAGATTTCAATCTGATGCCGTCGAGATTGAAGAACGCTCACCGCCACGCGTCGCCCGGTTGACGCTCTATGCGGTCCTGGCGCTGATCCTTACGGCCATCCTCTGGGCGTCTTTCTCCCGGGTCGATACCGTGGTCACCGCACAAGGCAAGCTCATCACCACCCACCCCAACCTGGTGCTCCAGCCGCTGGAAACCTCGGTCATTCGCGAGATGCACGTCCGGGCTGGAGACGTGGTCAAGCAGGGCACCCCCCTGGCGACGCTTGATCCGACATTCTCCCAAGCCGACGTGGACCAACTGCGGGTCAAGGTTGCGGCTTTCGACGCGGCGATCGAGCGGCTCAGAGCCGAGCTCGACGGGCGGGACTACGTGTTGTCGGACCCGTCCAACTCCGACGCGATATTGCAGGGTCGTCTTTACGCGCAGCGGAAGTCCTACTTCGCAACGCAGTTGATGACCTTCGACGCACAGGTCGCGAGCGCTCGAGCCAACCTGAAGACGGGTCAGGAGGAAGAGACGGTGCTGACCCAGCGCCTCGAGACGATGAAGTCGATCGAGTCGATGCGGTCCTCGCTGATGGACAGGGAAGTCGGATCCCGGCTTAATTTCCTGCTCTCAAAGGATGCTCGCCTGGAAGTGGAGAATAACCTGTCGCGATCGCGTGGCAGCCAGATCGACGCGGCGCATAAGATCG
This sequence comes from Rhodopseudomonas sp. B29, assembly GCF_000333455.1. Taxonomy (GTDB): domain Bacteria; phylum Pseudomonadota; class Alphaproteobacteria; order Rhizobiales; family Xanthobacteraceae; genus Rhodopseudomonas. The sequence goes on along the minus strand of NZ_BADD01000482.1, from coordinate 4,403 downwards.
AGAAAGCGAACGCCGACCGCCAGGTCTTCATCGAGGACTTCCGGAGGACGTCCTATCAGGACCTCGTCGAAACATTGGCCAAGCGCAGTGGCGCTGCGGAGGAAATGAAGAAAGCAGAACTGCGGCGGCAACTGATCGTGCTGTCGGCTCCGGCCGACGCGGTCGTACTGGAAGTCGCCAACCGCACGGTCGGCTCGGTGGTGAAAGAGGCGGAGACCTTGTTTGTCCTCGTGCCGCGAAATGTCCCGCTGCAGGCGGAGATTAACATCGAAGGGCGCGATATCGGCCAAGTGGCCGTCGGTCAAAAAGTTCGTCTCAAGTTCGAGGCATTTCCGTTTCAGAAGTACGGAACAGGGTCGGGCGTTGTCCGTGTTGTCAGTGATGATGCCTTCAATCCGGAAAACAAGGGCGACCCATCACACAAAAATGCCGCGCCTTATTACCGGGTTTTGGTGGACGTGACGGATGCTAAGTTGCGACCCGCCTCCGGCCAGGTTCAGCTCATTCCTGGCATGGCAGTAACTGCGGAACTGAAAGTCGGCGCGCGACGCGTCATGTCATATTTCCTCTATCCGCTTCTCCGCGGGCTCGATGAGAGTATTCGAGAATACTGACCGACGCTTATGGCTAATTAATCGAAATTTGCAGCGGCGTTTGAGGCTCGCTTTCGCCGATTGACCGGTGGGCGCGTCCAAACGAGTTGCACATCAGTTTGGCGACAGCGAGCCACTAAATAGCAGCACACCGACCGCGGACGCGCTCACCGAATAAAACAGATTATCCATGTGGATAATAATATCTTGCATTTAATAAAATATATATTTAGTGTTTTCCAAATTAAATACGAGCAATTGGTGAGGTTCATGGCAAGCAGCCGCGTCGGTATAGGCGTCATTGGTTACGGTTACTGGGGGCCGAACCTTGTACGAAATTTCGTCAGCAATGCATCCGCCCGTCTCGTCAGCATCGCTGATCTCGATTCAGGAAAGCTCGCGGCGAGCACTCATCTTTACCCCGGGGTGATGACGACCAGCCGCTACGAAGACCTTCTCAAGGATCCGAGCATCGACGCGATCGCGATCGCGACGCCCGTTCGAACGCATTACGAATTGGCGATGGCGGCCCTCAAGGCCGGCAAGCATGTCTTGGTCGAGAAGCCGCTCGCGCCCAATGCCGATCTGGTTCGTCGCCTGCTGGACGAGGCCGATCGTCGAGGCCTGACGCTGATGGTGGATCATACGTTTCTCTACACGCCAGCCGTTCAGAAGATCCGCGACCTGATCAAAGATGGCCAGCTCGGCGACATCTACTATTATGACAGCACGCGATCGAGTCTCGGGCTGTTCCAGAACGACGTGAACGTCATCTGGGATCTGGCGGTTCACGACATCTCGATCATTCAGTTCATCCTGAACGAAGAGCCGATTGCAGTGTCGGCTACCGGATCGTCGCATGTAGCCGGATCGCCGGAGAACATGGCGCACATCACGATGTTCTTCGAGAGTGAATGCGTCGCACATGTCAGCGTCAACTGGCTGTCACCGATCAAAGTCAGGCAGACCTTCGTCGGCGGCAGCAAGAAGATGATCGTCTACGACGATTTGGAGCCGACGGAAAAGATCAAGGTATACGACAAGGGCATCACTCTGGACGCGTCTCCCGAGAACGCACATCAGTTTCGTATCGGCTATCGTGCCGGCGACATGTGGGCGCCCAACATCTCTACGAAGGAAGCGCTGCAGACCGAGATCGAGCATTTCCTCCAGTGTGTCCGCAACGGAACGACGCCAATTTCCGACGGGCGCTCGGGCTTGAAAGTCGTCGAGCTGCTGGAGGCCGCATCGCTATCGATCGCCAATCACGGCAAGCCAGTTGTACTCAGGCAGAGACAGAGAGTCCCGGAAGACGTGAAAGTTGCGTGACCTGGCCGGGATCCTAGGCGTTCGTTTTCTTTAGAGCCGAGATCAAAATGAAGTCGGTCCAACGGTCCCTCGTTTTTTCGGCGATCGAACGCTACGCCAGCCTGGTGCTGTTCTTTATATCGACCGCTGTGTTGTCGAGACTGCTGACTCCGGGTGAATTCGGCATCTGCGCGGTAGCTACGGCGATTTCGGCGGTCTTGGCTGCGTCATCGCAAGAGTTCGGCGGCGCCAACTATCTGGTGCAGAAATCATCTTTGTCAGAGACGGATGTCAGGACGGCGTTCACCATCACCTTGGGCCTTTCGATCGTCGGTGGCTGCGGTCTGTATCTGTTGGGCGACGCTATGGGAGCTCTGTCCGGTTCTCACGAGCTGAAAACCGGCATCACGATCAGCGTGCTCAATTTCGCCATCACGCCGTTTTCGATGACAATCATCGCGTTGCTTCGCCGAAGCATGAAATTCGACGTGATCGCGGCCAGTAATCTTCTGAGCAACGTCACCATGGTGATCGTGTCGGTGCCGCTGGCGGTCGCGGGCTACGGCTACACATCACCGATCTGGGGAATGATCGCCGGCAGTGCGGCTCAGGCGATCTACCTGGTGGCGACGCGCCAAGATCTGCGCATCTTTCGACCTTCGCTTGAAGGTTACGAGGACGTCGTAAGATTCGGCCTCTACTCGAGCGGCGTCGTCCTCATCAACGTATTCTATAATTCCGCACCGCAGCTGTTTCTCTCGCGCGTGCTCGATCTATCCGCAGTCGGCCTTTACAGCCGCGCTGTCAACGTGACCCAGGTGTTCGACAAGCTCGTCACTCAGGTGGTGAGCCCTGTGATCTTGCCCGCCATTTTTGCTCAGACAGAGGCGGGCAAGAAACCCAGAAACATCTACCTCCATGCGATTTCGCTGCTTACGGCACTGCATTGGCCGTTTCTGATCTTCATGGCGATCATGGCGAAACCCATCATCTCGATCTGGCTCGGACCGACATGGTTGGAGGTCGTCCCGCTGATTCAACTGCTCTGTATCGGCTACCTCGCGATGTTCGCCGCGTGCCTGACCTACCCGGTATTGGTCGCAGTGGGCCGGGTGCAGGACACGCTGGTCTCGTCTCTCATCACGTTGCCGCCATCGCTCATTATCGTGTTCGCGGCGTCCTTCCTTGGCGTCGAGGCAGTCGCCGCGTCTGCCATGCTGACGTTGCCGTTCCAGGCGGCCGTCGCGATTCTCTTCATCAGCAGGCACCTCGATCTTCGATGGATGGATTTCGTCCACGCAACGTGGAAGAGCGGCATCGTTGCTCTGGCGTGCGGTGCGACTGCCGCTATTGCAGCCGCGATTATCGACTTCAAATTGATAGGGCCATTCGCCGGCATCATTGTCGCCTGCATTTCAGTAGCCGGGTCGTGGTTCCTCGCCTTGTACGCCGTGCAGCACCCACTGCTGCTCGAGCTGAGCGAGCCGATCCGCCGAATACGGTCCGCCGTCGGTCGTATCGGGGGCGCCGCCTCGCTGCGGCGTGCAGGAGTCAATCAGGACGCTATTGAGAAGTCTCGTGTGGCAATGGAGAAGAGGTAATGCCTATCGCGAAGGATGTGAGGCTTGGCCGTGAGGTTCGGATATTTCATCCCGATCTCGTCAATCTCTACGGGTGCGTAATTGGCGACGGAACGAGGCTTGGTACGTTCGTGGAAATCCAGGGCGGGGCGACCGTCGGCGCACGCTGCAAGATTTCCTCTCACAGCTTCCTTTGCGAAGGCGTCACCATTGAGGACGACGTGTTCATCGGACACGGCGTGATGTTCACGAACGACCGATACCCGAGGGCGACAACAGCGGATGGAAAGCCGCAAGGTCCTGACGATTGGACGTTGGAACCCACGCAGGTCGGAAAAGGGGCTTCCATCGGTTCTAACGCGACCGTCCTGTGTGGCATCAGCATTGGCGCCGGGGCGATCGTCGGCGCAGGTGCTGTGGTGACAAAGGACGTCCCGGCGGGGGCTGTTGTAGCGGGGGTGCCCGCACGCGTCTTGCCGCCGTCCAAGGCGAAGCGTGTCGTCGAAATCGCGCGTCAAAGCGCATGAGCTGTCGAATGCGCGATGCAACCACGCCTCTCAGATGCAAGCCTCTCAGATGACTGAGTAGCGTTTCATTGACGAAGGCACGATTGCACGACGCAAACGAATATAGGTCGTCAAAGTCACTGGGCACCTAGCAACCGAGGATTGCGACATTGATACCATTCCTGGATTTGAAAGCGCAGTATCGTCAGATCAAACCGGAGATCGATGAAGCGATCGCGCGCGCAGTCGAGAGCGCTCATTTCGTGCTCGGTCCGGAGGTGACCGCGTTCGAGAAGCGGTTCGCGGAATATTGTGGGGTAGGCCATTGTTTGGCGGTGAATAGCGGCACGTCCGCTCTTCACCTGGCCCTGCTTGCGGCCGGCGTGGGACCTGGCGATGAAGTCATTACGGTATCG
>NZ_BADD01000483.1 GCF_000333455.1 Rhodopseudomonas sp. B29 | reverse complement strand
GATGACGTTTCTTCAGCTCGTCTTGCCGACGTTGGGAGTCGTAGGGCAATGGCAGCATAAAGTGCTTCGCGACGAGGTAGCCGAGATCGCTGAGCATGTCGACGAGGTGATGATCGTTCTCATTCGTGATCAGAACGATTTTTCGTCCCGAGAACCGTCGCTCTGCCAGGCCCTTCCGGAGCGCATCACGAAGTAGTACACGTTGGAAAATCAAGCTCGCCAAACCAGCAAATCCAAAGGACAGCGCGAAGTCCCAGCGGATCTCGTGTTCCACGGCGTAGGTGGTCGCGATAAGGAGGGTGAGGACGCCGAGCCAGATCGTGCAAACCGCACGGATCTGATTGCGAAGGTCGAGCAGAGCTTTAGGTAAGTACACGTTGCAGGACTTCGCGACTGCGGTGAACACCACGGAAATCGGCAGTGCGGCCGCTACCAACCGTAAAACGTCCTGCGAAGCCCCGAATAAAAATCTGTTGGTATAGCCAGCGATGAGGCTGGCAGTGAGAATCGTGCCGATGTCTGCCAACAACGCCAGAATATCTACCGAATCGTAGGGAACCGGCCATTTCTTATCCTGGACCCGGGCGTTCGCAGCACCTGAGCTCGGCGCAATTTCGATATCGAAACGTCTCCTCGCAAATTGCATCGCAATCGCCTATTTAAATTATATTAACTATAATATCCTGGTTCGGGTGTGGTTAATTTGCAAGGGGTTTATTAAATACGTTTGCGATAAATTAAATGGCTTCGCTGCGTCAGCCCGGTCGGGCGGCGATCAACTCGGTGCGAAAGATTTCAAGTGGCTTGGGTCAACTGAAGTAACGGTTTGCTCGACCAGACGTTTTCCAGCGGGGGACGCCGTTCGATAGGCCTGAACCAACGCAACACGATGGTCGGCCGATCCGGAAAGCGCAGTTCGGATGTCGCGGCGTATGAAATCGGTGAGTTCGTCGTCGTCGGAGATGTCGATCAAACGCAATGCCTGTGCCAGCCGAGTCGGCAGGAGGCCGGCCTGGTTGGGGGCGGTGTAATATGACATCTTCAGAAGCGCGCCGAGGCGGCAGGTGGGCAATCTGAGCTGATCGCAAGTGGCCCCCAGCATCAACCACGCGTCTCCGCGATACGGCGCGTAGTGTAATGTCTTGAGCAGAGCTTTCGAGGCTCTCGCGTTGCGGTCGTCGCTCAGATCGAATTCTAGCGCGTGGTCGGTCCACAGCATGCTCGCATGTGCGAATGCGGCCACTGCCCACAAGTCGCCTCGCACGGCCGCCATTTCGGCGGATCTATCTGCTCGTTCTCCATCCTGCCGAGCGACGATGGCGCGCCGCTGCTCGACGGGAAAATCAATGGTCGGCGACCGCGAAAGCTCAGGCAATAGAATCCAGGCGCCCTGCGCGGTCAGAACCAGCGCATAGGCCAGCAGCGCACCGCGTTGTCGCCAGAACTGGAGGGGCGGGTCCGTGGTGGATGGCGCCGCGCTGGAAGCCTCTGACACTGAGGCCGCCGCGCCTTTGCTCTGCGCCAATGCAAGTCCGAATGTGGCGCCCAGAATGATGCATGGGGCGAGCAACAGGCTGCCGCCGGCCGATAGCGCTGAAAGCAACGACGCGGCTATACAACCCGCGCCTGCGGCCGAGTAGACATAGTCCCGCCGCCGTTGCAGGGAGTCCCTCATCAAAAGGACAGCCCATGTGACCGCGATCAGCACGATCCCCCAAAGAAATGGTTTCCCCATTTCGATTTCGATCGTCTCCGTCGCTGCGATGTCGGACATTTCGATCGCGGGTTGACCCACCGTAAACCGGCGCAAGCCCAGCAAGAGTTCCGGCTCCAATCCCTAATGACCTGGCGTCGTCCATCATCCTTGTAATCAGGTCGTTGTCAGCGCGGCTGGGCATGAACGCGATGAATGAGGCCAGAGCAAGCGCAAGCAATGCACCTGCGCCGGCTTGCCCCCAATAATCGAAGGCGCCCTTGCGAATGACGAGGACGGCCAGCAGGAGGCCTGCGCCAAAAAGTGCTGCGAACAACAAGGCATTGGGTCCGATGTAGACGATCGCGATGAGGTTGATCAGCAATGCCGCGCCTGCAGCCGCGATCCGGGCGGTGGGGCGGCGCTGTCGGCTCCGCAATTCGGCGGGCGGCGATTTCTCATAGGCCTGAACGATCGCCGCGGCGGCGATAACGAAGCCGAGAACACTGATAATCTGCCCGGAAGCCGCGGCAGCGGGTGAGACAACCGGAAGCAAACCGGGCGGCAGAATGCGATCGGCGATCCGCTCGAGCGAAACGAGAGCGGCAGTTCCTGCCAGCGTCGATAGCAGCAGTTCGGCGGCATGGCGATGTTGGCCGAGCAGGGTCGCGAGCAGGGTGATTGCCACGAAGCAGCACAGGCGGCAAATCACCAAGAACGTCGCCCCAATATCGACCGTCACCGACCCGGATGGCTCTTCCCCAATGGCCATAGCGGCGCTCTGCCATATCGGATTTATCAGCGGGCCGCCTGGCATCGGCACGACCTGAAGAATCAATACGAATAATGTGGCAGCAAGTCCGACGAGATAGATCGGACCGATGAGCGTGGGCAGCCTGGATTGTTCTTTTGCCGATGAGGTCTCGACGAAGATCGCGATGCAACAAGCGACGACCACCAAAACGATGCCGTCAGCGATGAGGCTCGGAAACAACAGCAAGATTGGTGAGGATGCGATCAATCCATAAAACAAGACAAATAAAATGCTCGGACTCATGCCTGCCTCTACCGATGAGGTTGGACCCATTGGTGAGGTAATGTTTAATTTAAATGCAAATTTAATTCAATGTCGCGGGCTCGCGCAGCGGCGAGCCCTTTTTCGACGATCGGAGCCTATCTCAACCTATCGGGCAGTACCGGTTATCGGTGTCGGCGTGGTGATAATTGTCGTCGAGGTGCCACCGTTGATCGCAGCTTTCAGCGCATAGCCGTTCGTTGCGTAAAGGATGGGGTCGTTGGCCGTTGCCATAATGGTGCGCAGGAAGTTCAAGAACTTCGTGGTCTCGACCGACATCGCATTCGAGACGAAGATCACGTCCTTGTTGCGCATCTCGAAGCTCTGGGTGAGGAAATACCCTCCCGGGTCTCGAAGATTCACAGAATAGATCACCGGAATAATCGGCCCCTCGAAAGACGACACATCCACGCCGAGTTGGCGGGCCACTTCCCTGGTTTCGCCTCGATACAGGAAGACGGAGGCCGGGTCCGCTTGATTATCGGTGAGGCCTCCAACCCTGCCGATCGCTTCAGCCAGCGAAAGCCTCCACGCATCAAACTTGTATTGCCCCTGATTTCCCGCCGCACCAAAGGCCACAAAAGTCTGCGACTGATTGTAGAGGTAGATGACGTCAGACGGCAGCACGAAAATATTGTTGGCTGGCTCATAGACCAGCGCTCCGAACGGGACGCTGGCGCGGTGCCCCTCGCGCTCCAGCGTGACCCACATATCGTAACCTTGGGAGGCCGGGCCACCTGCTCTTGCTATGACGTCGACGATGCGCTCTCCAGCCGGGCTCGCAGGGAAGCGGCCTGAATTCTTCACATCGCCCAATACGCTGATCAGCGACGTTCGTTGTTCTACGACCGTCACCACCACCTGCGGCTCGATTGCGCGGTTTTTCAGTGCGTCGATGATAGCGCGCTGGACTTCTGGGGGCGTGCGTCCGCTTGCTCGGATCGGTCCAGCGTAAGGCACGGTGATGTTGCCGCGATCGTCGACCGCCTGATTGGGGATGACAACGAAATTACCCGGTCGAACGCCTGCCTCCGCGGGGATAAACAAGCCGCCGGCCGCCGCCTCGAAAATTGGACGCGACGAGTCGC
>NZ_BADD01000484.1 GCF_000333455.1 Rhodopseudomonas sp. B29 | reverse complement strand
TGCCGCTGCTGACGCTGCAGGGGCTGGAAGGCAAGCTGTTCATCCCGGTGGCGCTGGCGATCGTGTTCGCGCTCGGCTCGTCGCTGCTGCTGGCGCTGACGGTGATCCCGGTGCTGGCGTCGCTGCTGCTCAAGACCGCCGGCCATCACGAGACCTGGTTGGTGCGTAAGATCGCCGCAGGCTACACACCGCTGCTACGCTTCTCGCTGCGCCACGAGAAGGCGGTGCTGGCGGTGGCGGCTGTGGCGCTGGTGGCGACCGTTGCGGCCTACACCCAGATCGGCAAGATCTTCATGCCGACCATGGAAGAAGGCACGCCGATCATCAGCGTCGAAAAGCTGCCGTCGATCGGTCTGGAGCAGAGCGTCGATCTCGATCTCAAGATCCAGCGCGCCCTGATGGGAACCGTGCCGGAGGTGCAGAGCATCGTCGCCCGTGTCGGTTCCGACGAGATCGGGCTCGATCCGATGGGCTTGAATCAAACCGATACTTACGTGATCCTGAAGCCCGAAAAGGAATGGCGGCACCCCGGCGACAAGGACGCGGTGATGGCTGACATCCGCAAGGCGCTCGGCGAATTTCCCGGCATCAGCTTCTCCTTCACCCAGCCGATCGAGATGCGGGTGCAGGAGATGATCATCGGCGCCCGCGGCGACGTGGTAGCGAAGATCTTCGGCCCGGATATTCCGACGCTTAACAAGCTGGCCAGCGAGATCACCGCGACGCTGAAGACGCTGAAAGGCGCCGAGGACGTCCGCACCACGCTCAACGAGGGCTTCGAGTACTACAGCGTCGCTATCGACCGGCTGCAGGCCGGCCGCCTCGGCCTCGATGTCGATCGCCTCACCGAAGCGCTGCGCACCCAGATCGAAGGCAAGCAGGCCGGCATCGTCATCGAGCAGGGCCGCCGCACGCCGGTGCTGATCCGCGGCAGCGATAGCTTGCGCGACACGCCGGCGCGGCTCGCCGGCATCAATCTGGTGCTGGCCGACGGCAAATCGGTGCCGCTGTCCAACGTCGCCAAGCTGCAGCGGATCGACGGGCCGGTGAAGATCGACCGCGAGAACGGCAAGCGGCTGGCGCTGGTGATGAGCAACGTGTCGGGCCGCGATCTGGTTGGCTTCGTCGACGAAGCCAAGGCCGCGGTCGCTGCCAAGGTGAAGTTACCCGAGGGCTATTCGATCGTCTGGGGCGGCCAGTTCGAAAATCAGCAGCGCGCCGCGGCGAGGCTCGCCATCGTGGTGCCGGTGGCGCTGGCGCTGGTGTTCCTGCTGTTGTTCGCCACTTTCGTGTCGATGCGGCAGTCGCTCCTGGTATTCATCAACATTCCGTTCGCGCTGGTCGGCGGCGTGTTCAGTCTCTTGATTTCGGCCAGCCAGGCGAGCCGACGACGCTGAGCCGCGTTGAGCTTGACACTCGCCGACCGCAGAACGCTGTCCAAGTTGGAAGTCTCTGTATCGCAAATTGGGTGCAAAGCCGTCGATCACAAAGTGGGAGCTTCACCTTGAACGATCGAGCGCCGGCAATCAGGCGGGCAAGATTTCAACTTCCGACGCAAAAATTTGCTACCGCGAGTCCGGCAACGCCACTGCAAGCCGTCGGGCTCCGATCGGAGTCAACGCCAGGGTGTAGATCGCCACAGGTGTTCGCAGCGGTTCGACCTGCACCAACAGACACACCTCGTCGGATTCGGCCTGGTAATACCGACCGTTGCGGCGCAGGCCGGCGTCGACCAGCAGCCTTGTCAGAGCGCTCGAA
>NZ_BADD01000485.1 GCF_000333455.1 Rhodopseudomonas sp. B29 | reverse complement strand
TGCCGTCCCACTCGTGACCCGTGGTGGTCTTGCCGGTGACCTGATCGTATTCGCCTTGATGTGCGTGGTCAGCCATTATCGTCTCTCAATCGTCTTGCAGCGGCACGCGCGCCGCCTCGTCGAACGCCTGCTTGTTCTTCGGCCAGAGCGCGTAGGCCAGGATTGCGAAGAAGGCCAACATGAACACGGGCGTCCACCACGACAGCACCAGCGTGGACGCGAAGTTTTCGATCGACAGGATCGCTTTCATCGCGATCTCCCTCAGCGCAGATTGGCTTTTTCGTCGTACAGCTTGAAGTCGACGAGCGTGCCGAGCATTTGCAAGTACGCGATCAGCGCGTCGAGTTCGGTGGGATCGCCACCCTGTCCGTCGAAGTTGCGAACCACGGCCTTCGGATAGCGCTTGAGCAGATCCGCAGCGCCGGCCCCGTCAGGATCGACCTGGGCGGCGACATCGGCCGCGGCCTTCTTGATGTCTTCGTCGGTGTAGGGCACGCCGAGAGTGCGGTTGGCGCGCAGATGGTCGGCGAGCGAGGCGACGTCGACCTTGTTGTTTTCGAGGAAGGCGTAGTTCGGCATCACCGACTGCGGCACCACCGAACGCGGGTTCATCAGGTGCTTGACGTGCCAGTCGTCCGAGTACTTGCCGCCGACGCGCGCCAGATCAGGACCGGTGCGCTTGGAGCCCCACTGGAACGGATGGTCGTACATCGACTCCGCCGCCAGCGAGTAGTGGCCGTAGCGCTCGATCTCGTCGCGCAGCGGGCGGATCATCTGCGAGTGGCAGAGATAGCAGCCCTCGCGGATGTAGACGTTGCGCCCCGCGAGTTCGAGCGGGGTGTAGGGACGAATCCCGTCCACCTTCTCGATCGTGCTCTTGAGGTAGAACAGCGGAGTGATCTCGACCAGGCCGCCGATCGCGATCACCAGGAGAATCCCGACGATCAGGACGATCGAGTTGGTCTCGAAGATTTTGTGCCGGCTCCAGACAGACATCTTGACGTTCCTTACTCGGCGGCCTGCAGGGCGACGCTGGGCTGCGTCTCGGACGATTCACCGACCCGAACCGTCATCAGAGATTGTAGGCCATGATCAGCGCACCGATGAGGAACAGGCCTCCGCCGGCGGCACGGATGACGTAGAAGGGATGCATCGCTTCGACGGTTTCGATGACGAATATTCGAGGAAGCCGAGCGAGGTGTAGGCGCGCCTCATCAGGCCCTGGAGGATGCCGGACACCCACATCGCCGAGATGTAGAGAACGATGCCGAGGGTGGCGATCCAGAAGTGCCAGCTCACCAGCTTGAGCGAGTAGACCTGCTTGCGGCCCCAGATCCACGGCACCAGGCAGTACAGCGCGCCGAAGGAGACGAAGCCGACCCAGCCGAGCGCACCGGAGTGCACGTGGCCGACGGTCCAGTCGGTGTAGTGGCTGAGCGAGTTGACCGCCTTGATGGCCATCATCGGGCCTTCGAAGGTGGACATGCCGTAGAACGCGACCGACACCACCATCATGCGCAGCACGGGATCGGTGCGGAGCTTGTCCCAGGCGCCGGACAGCGTCATCAGGCCGTTGATCATGCCGCCCCAGGAGGGCATCCACAGCATGATCGAGAAGGTCATGCCGAGCGTCTGCGTCCAATCCGGCAGCGCCGTGTAGTGCAGGTGGTGCGGACCGGCCCAGATGTACAGGAAGATCAGCGCCCAGAAGTGGATGATCGACAGCCGGTAGGAATAGACCGGCCGCTCAGCCCGCTTCGGGATGAAGTAGTACATGATGGCCAGGAAACCGGCGGTGAGGAAGAAGCCGACCGCGTTGTGGCCGTACCACCACTGGAACATCGCGTCCTGCACGCCCGACCAGGCGATGTAGGACTTCGAGCCGAGGAAGCTGACCGGCAGCGTCGGGTTGTTGCCGAGGTGCAGCACCGCGATGGTGATGATGAAGGCGAGGTAGAACCAGTTGGCGACGTAGATGTGCGGCTCTTTGCGCTTCATCAGGGTCGCGAGGAACACCAGAAGGTACGTCACCCAGACGATGGTCAGCCACAGGTCGGCGTACCATTCGGGTTCGGCGTATTCCTTCGACTGCGTCACGCCGAGCAGATAGCCGGTGCCGGCGATGACGATGAAGAAGTTGTAGCCGATCGCCACGAACCAGGGCGCCAGGTCACCGGCGAGCCGGGCCCGCGAGGTCTTCTGCACCACGTAGAACGAGGTGGCGAGCAGCACGTTGCCGCCGAAGGCGAAGATCACCGCCGAGGTGTGCAGCGGGCGCAGCCGCCCAAAGTTCACCCACTGGGCGATGTTGAGCCCGGGGAACGCCAGCTCGAGGGCGATGTAGAGGCCGGCCGAGAAGCCGGCGATGCCCCAGAACATCGCCATGAAGCTGAGAAACTTGATCGGCGCCAGATTGTAATTCGGCAGGCCGTTGATCTCCTGCGGCGGCAAACCGGCCCGGTTGCGGTAGCGCAGGATGATGGCAAACACCGCCCAGGCGCTGATCGCCGCGGCGAGTGATGCATGGAACGCGAACGGTGCGTCCTTGGCGAAGATCGCGGCGTAAATCGACAACGCCGTGGTCAGTGCGAACACGATCGTGAGGCCGCCCTCACCGAGGGTGATCCGTTTGGCATTCAGAGCTTGATTCATCTGAGCGTTCTTTTCTTCGGCGGGCAGTTTGGAAAAGCACCAAACCCGGATTGCCCATCGCACGTTTGATCGAAATCAAAATGCACAAAGTTGCGCCAAGGCGATCGGCGCGGCAGCTTGTCGATGAAATGCCTCGAAATTGCAAGAACCAACGCCGCTCGATGCGGCGGCCCTCGTTCGAATACGAGCGAATTTCAAGAGGGCGCTAGACCAAAGTACGAGATCGAATCTCAGCTAACGATTCGCAATCGCTTAAAGCTCTACAAACCGGAGTGGACCTACTATTCGACCACCATCAGCGCTTGTGATGCGAGCTAGTCGAACACCGGGACGATTCGTCGCGCAGGACGAACGAATCGTTCGGACGCACGAATCTAAATTGCGAAAAATTTCGTTTCCGGTCGTTCGCCTGTCGTAATCGTGCGCGGGGAATCGTGCCGGGAGTCAGCCGCGCTGGCGCTCGTAGGCTTTGAGGTGCGTGTAGATGACCCGCAGCCGCGGCACCGGAATCTTCGCAGCATCGGCGCGCGTGATCAGGTCGCCGATGACATGATCGGCTTCGACTTTTGCACCTGCCTGGATGTCGCGAAACATCGAGGCCGTGAGCTTGGATCCTTCGGCCAGCAGCATGCCGCGCGTCCGCTCGATAAACGGCTGTCGTGGGGTGTATCCGGCAGCCTTTGCAACCGAGGAAATCTCGTCCAAAACGCCCAGCATGAACTCGCTGCCACCCGGCGCCGCGAGGATGTCTCCGGTGGGCGCGCGCATCAGGCTGGTCGAGCCGGCGAGCGTCGCCAGGAAGGTCCACTTCTCCCACATCTCCTGCAGGATGACGCTAGATGCATTCACGTCGAAGCCGGCGCCGCCGAGCGCGGTCGCAATCGCCGTGACGCGATCGCTGGTGGCGCCGCTGCGTTCGCCGAACGTGATGGAATTCATCGGCGCGAGCTGCACGACATGGCGTTGCGCGTCGAGCATCGCGGCGATGACGCATTGACCGCCGAGCACGCGGTCGGCGCCGAATTTGCCGTCGAGCACGTCGAGATGCCTCATGCCGTTGAGCAGCGGCAGCACCGTAGTCTGCGGCCCGACGCCCGGCGCGAACGAGGCGATGGCGTCGTCCAGATCGAACGCCTTGCAGCTCAGCAGCACCAGATCGTAGTCGGGCTTCAGCTGCGCCGATTGCAGCGCGGGCGGATTGGCAATGGTGGCGTCACCATGCGGGCTCTTGATGACAAGGCCGTCTCGCGCCAGCTCGGCGGCACGGCCCGGCCGCACCAGGAAGGTCACGTCGCGCCCGATCTGCAGCAGCCGTCCGCCGAAATAGCCACCAATCGCGCCGGCGCCGACAATCAGAATCCGCATCGTGTCCTCCCGTTTCTTGTTGTTGTAGCATCAGGCGTCCGCGCTGCCGATGACCGGGCGCGCAACGATGACCCGGCTTGTCGTCATAGCGGCCGCGCCAAACGCCTCAGCCATACATCTCTTCGACGTCACGGAGCTGTTCTTTGCCGAAGAACATCTCCTTGCCGACGAAGAAGGTCGGCGAGCCGAATGCGCCGCGATTGACGGCGTCTTCGGTGTTGGCGATCAGCCTGGCCTTGACGTCCGGCTCCTGCGCGCGCGTCAGCAGCTTCTTGGCGTCGAGGCCGGACGATTCCAGCGCCGCGATCGCGATCTCGAGGTCGTCCATCTTCTTCGGCTCTTCCCACATGTGGTGGAATGCCGCCGCGACGTATGTTTCGAACACGCCCTCGAGCTGCGCCGCGACCGCGGCGCGCATCAGATTGAGCGTGTTCACCGGAAAATGCGGATTCCAGATGTAAGGCTTGACGCCGTAGCGGCGCAGGAAGCGGTCGGTTTCGAGCGCGTGAAACTCGCGCTTGTTCTTGATGCCGGCGAGCGTTTCGGCCGGCGACTTGTTGTTGGTCGCCTTGAAGATGCCGCCGAGCAGAACCGGTACGTACTCGAACTTCGCGCCGATGCGCTTCTCGATCGCCGGGATCGCCTCGTGCGCGAGGAAGGCGTTGGGACTGCCGAAATCGAACAGGAATTGCGGGGCGGGCTGGCTCATGGTTTCTCCCGGAGTGCGCGGTGGTGCGCTTATATGATTGATGTCATGCAATGAAGCCTAGCGGGTTGTGCCGCCGCGATCAACCGCCGGATCGGAGCAAGAAGAAACAGCTTAAGGCAACAACCTTGGAGCAACGCCGCGGCACCGCTTTTCGCGCGGCGAGATTTCCGGGCTATAAGACCTCTACCGTTGCAGGAGCCCGATCGATGTTGACCGTCCACCACCTCAACAACTCCCGCTCGCAGCGCGTGCTGTGGCTGCTCGAAGAGCTCGGCACGCCCTACGAGATCAAGCGCTACCAGCGCCAGCCCAACATGATGGCGCCACAGGAGCTGCGCGCCGTGCATCCGCTGGGCAAATCGCCGGTGATCACCGACGGCCCGAACACCGTCGCCGAATCCGGCGCGATCATCGAATACATCGTCTCGACCTACGGCGACGGCCGGCTGATCCCGCCCGCCGGCACGCCGGAGCGGCTGCGCTACACCTATTGGCTGCACTACGCCGAAGGCTCGGCGATGCCGCCGCTGCTGATGAAATTGCTGTTCACCATGATGCCCAAGCGCGCCCCGGCGCTGATGCGTCCGCTGGTGAAGGCGGTCGCCAAGGCCGCACTGACCGGGTTCGTCGATCCGCAGCTCGAGCTGCACAAGAACTACTGGGAGAGCGAACTCGCCAAAAGCGAGTACTTCGCCGGCCCGGAGTTCACCGCCGCCGACATCCAGATGAGCTTCCCGCTCGAAGCCGCCTCGTCGCGCGGCGGCCTCGATCAGCGCTACCCCAAGGCCCAAGCCTGGCTGGCCAAAATCCACGCCCGCCCCGCCTATCAGCGCGCGCTGGAAAAGGGCGGGCCGTACGAGATCGGGAAGGCTTAAAGTAACAGCTCCGACTAAAGCAATGACCGGCGCGCCGAGCACAGCAGCCCCCTCTCCCGCTTGCGTGAGAGGGCGGGGGTGAGGGAGCCCCAGGCACTGCGCTTGCCGCTACTTCCCTCGACGACATCGAGAGGTGGTCGCCCGCGTCGCCCTCACCCCAACCCTCTCCCGCAGGCGGGAGAGGGGGCGCGCTTTGCTTGGGGAGAGGGGAGCGGCTTACGTTGGCCCTACCCCATCGTCGGCAACGGCATCACACTCACTCCGGGCGGTGGGACGTCGTCGTCGGGGACGAAGAAATCGGACATCAGCTGCGACGACGGATCGACGCGGTAGCGTTCGAAATCGGTGACGCCGGATTCGTACAGCACCTTGTCATCGATACAGAACTGGCCGGTGAAGTCGCGTGACGGCTTGGTGAGGATCGCGTGGGCGGCGTCGCCCATGATCTCCGGCGTGCGGCTCGCCCGCATCATGGCGTCGCCGCCGAGCAGATTGCCGACCGCGGCGGTGGCGATCGTGGTGCGCGGCCACAGCGCGTTGACGGCGACGCCGGCGCTCTTGAGCTCGCCGGACAGGCCGAGCACCACCATGCTCATGCCGAACTTCGCCATCGTGTAGGCGGTCGAGGCGGCGAACCATTTGGCCTTCATATCGAGCGGCGGCGACAGCATCAGGATGTGCGGATTGGCCGCCTTCTTCAGATGCGGAATGCAATATTTCGACACCATGAAGGTGCCGCGGCTGTTGATGCCGTGCATCAGATCGTAGCGTTTCATGTCGGTGGCCTGCGAATTGGTCAGGCTGATAGCGCTGGCATTGTTGACGCAGATGTCGAGCCCGCCGCACCGCTCCACCGTCTTGCCGATCGCCTCGATGACCTGCGCCTCGTCGCGGATGTCACACAGCAGCGGCAGCGCCTTGCCGCCAGCCGCCTCGATCTCCTCGGCCGCGGTGTAGATCGTGCCCTTCAGCTTGGGATGCGGCTCGGTGGTCTTGGCCGCGATCGCGATGTTCGCGCCGTCGCGGGCGGCCCGCAACGCGATGGCAAGCCCG
>NZ_BADD01000486.1 GCF_000333455.1 Rhodopseudomonas sp. B29 | reverse complement strand
CGGGGTCCTCTAGAGTCCGTCGATGCACAGGCCGCACTGGATGCAATCGAGCTGCGGCCCGTTGCGGATGTCGATGCCGGTCGGGCACACCGCCACGCACTGGTTGCAATCGACGCAGTCGCCGACCTGTTCGCCGGCTGCGCGCAGCTGTGCGGCCTTCTTGAGCGAGGTGCGGGTCTCGCCGCGATCGTACTTGTAGGTGACGTTGAGCGCCCACTCGTCAGTCAGCGCCGCCTGGATGCGGGGCCACGGGCACATGTAGACGCAGACCTGCTCGCGCATGAAGCCGGCAAGCGTGTAGGTCGTGAAGGTCAGGATGCCGATCCAGATATACGCCAGCATCGGCGCCTGGAAGGTTACCAATTCCTTGACCAGCGTCGGGGCGTCGGCGAAGTACAGCACCCAGGCGCCACCGGTCCACCAGGCGATCATCAGCCAGATCGAATGCTTGAGCACGATCTCGGCGCCGCGCTGAAGCGTGAGGCCTTCACCGGCCTTGCGCAGCCGCTCACGTCGATCGCCTTCGATCATGCGTTCGACGGCGTAGAACAGGTCGGTCCACACGGTCTGCGGACAGAGATAGCCACACCACACCCGGCCGCCGAGCGCGTTCATCAGGAACAGCGTGACGGCGGCGGCGATCAGGAGACCGGTGAAGTAGTAGATCTCCTGCGGCCACAGCTCGATGAAGAAGAAATAGAAGCGGTTGTTGGCCAGATCAATCAGCACCGCCTGGTCGGGGGCGCCGAGACCGCGGTTCCAGCGCACGAACGGCAGTAGATAATAGATGCCGAGGCACACCGCCATCAGGATCCATTTGGTCCTGCGGAAAGGAGCCGGAACGCTCTGCGGGAAAATCTGCTTGCGCGCGGGATAAAGCGGGCCGTCGT
>NZ_BADD01000487.1 GCF_000333455.1 Rhodopseudomonas sp. B29 | reverse complement strand
TTTTCATCCGCCGCCAAGGCGCTGCGCAAGATCGCCGAGAGCAAAGGGGAGGCCTTCTACAAGGGCGAGATCGCCGAGGCGATCGAGCGCCACGCCCGTGAAGAGGGCGGTGCGATGACAGCGGCCGACCTCGCGGCGTTCAAGCCGGAGTGGGTCGAGCCGATCTCGATGCGCTATCGCGGCTACACGGTTCACGAAATCCCGCCAAACGGGCAGGGGATCGCGGCGCTCATCGCGCTGGGTGTCTTGTCGAAATTCGATCTTGGTCGTCTCAAGCCCGATTCGATCGAGGCTCAACACCTTCAGATCGAGGCGATGAAACTCGGCTTCGCCGACACCTATCGTTACGTCGCGGAGCCCTCCGCCATGACGGTGAAGCCGGAGCAGCTACTCGACGACAGCTATCTATCGGAGCGTGCCAAGCTGATCGATCCGGCAAAGGCCCAGGATTTCAAGGCCGGAAATCCGACCCGGGGCGGGACGATCTATCTCAGTGCCGCCGACGCCTCCGGGATGATGGTGAGCTTCATCCAAAGCAATTACATGGGCTTTGGCTCCGGCGTCGTCATCCCGGAATGGGGCGTGTCGCTGCAGAACCGCGGCTACGGATTCAGCCTCGATCCGTCCAGCCCGAATTGCGTCGGCCCGCGCAAGCGCCCGTTCCACACCATCATCCCCGGCTTCCTGATGCGCGACGACAAGCCGGTCATGAGTTTCGGCGTAATGGGAGGCAATATTCAGCCCCAGGGACATCTCCAGACCTTGGTGCGGATGATCGACTTCGGTCAGAACCCTCAGGCGGCATGCGATGCTCCGCGCTGGCGTTTTGAATCGGGCCTCAACCTCAATGCCGAGCATCACATGGATATCCAGACCCAACAGGGTTTGGCGAAGCTTGGTCATAACATCGTCCCGCTCGTCGACAGCTACATGGATTTCGGTGCGGGCCAATTCATCTGGCGGATGGGCGATCCGGCAGTGGAGGGCTATGTCGCTGCCACCGATCCCCGCCGCGACGGCCAGGCCGCGGTCAGTTGAGGCAACGCCAAGCAGGCCGTCACCGGCCCCTTATACGCGCGGCCTGAGCCGCTTGGACCGACGGCCTGCTTCGGATCGAAATCGCAACTGTTCGCCGCGACATCGCGGCGGATTCGGGCCATCATTGTTGCTCCCGGTCCTTGATCCGATGAGGTCGCGTGCGCTTCCTGGCTCTGCGTTATTTCAACGAGGTCGCCAAGCTCGGCTCGATCCGCAAGGCGGCCGATCGGCTGCACGTCGCGCCGTCGGCCGTCAGCCGGCAAATCGCGCAGCTCGAACACGAACTCGATGCCGTGTTGTTCGAGCGCTCCAAGGTCGGCGTGCAACTGACGCCGGCCGGCGAAGTGCTCGCCCGGCAGAGTAATCGCATCTTCCGCAACCTCGACCGCGCCCGCAATGAGATTGACGATCTACGCGGCCTGCGCCGCGGCGAGGTCTCGCTGTTTGTGATCGAAGGGTTCGTTTCGGGGCTGTTGCCGGATCTGCTCGCCAACTTCCACCACCGCTATCCGGCGGTGACGTTTCGCATTCAAACCGGATCGACCGATCGCATCATCGAGGCTCTCCTCGAAGACGAAGCCGATATCGGCATCACCTTCAACGCGGCGCCGCGACCGGAGATCGAAGTCATCGCCGAACATGTCGAGCCGATCGCCTGCCTGGTGGCGCCGACGCACGGATTCGCCAATCGCGCTACGCTTACTCTCGATGATATCTGCACCCAGACCATCGCGCTGCCCGAGCACAGCTTTGGCCTGCGCCAGGTGTTCGAGCGAGCGATCGCGAAGCGCAAGCGCGCCCCGCTGGTGCTGGTAACCACCAATTCGCTCGAGCTGACCAAGCGTATGGCGGCGACCGGGCAGGCGATCGCCTTCATGCCGGCGCTGACCGTGATCACCGAGCTGCATTCCGATGCGCTGCGGGCGATCCCGATCGCCGATCCGGCCTTCGCGGCCGCGCGCTCCAGCATCAGCGTGCACCGCGACCGGCCGCTGCCGCATGCGCCGCAGGAATTTCTGAAGGCGCTGGCGGAAGCGATCCGGGGCCTGTCCCGCAAAAAGAGACGCGGCTGAGGTGTTGCCTTTTCGGCAGCATCGCATGACCGATTCTCGACTTTTCGGAACAGGCTCTTCCTCCTTAGTCTGGTGCCACTGGCCCCAACGGAGGATGCGTCGTGACGACTGAGCGCAAAGCCACCAAGCTGTTCACCGGCGCCGCCTCGCGGCGGACCGTCCTTCTGGGCGCGAGCGCGACCGCCATCGCGGCGGCGTTCGAGAGCCTCGGCGGACCTGCCGCCGCCCAGTCTCTGAACGCCATCAAGGTTTCCGAGGCGATCCATCTCGGCATGTATGTGTCGGTCTACGCCGCCAAGCACGGCGGCTTCTTCAAGAAGCACGGCCTCGACGTCGCCGTCAGCTCGGCGGGCGGCATCGCGCTGGCGCTGCCGGTGGTGCTGTCGGGCAATGCCAGCTTCGCCGTCACCGGCGCCGGCATGTCGGTCAATGCCGTCAACGAGGGCGCCAAGGTCAGCAACATCGCCAAGGTGGTCGGTGGCGTTGCGATGTGGGCGGTCGCCAAGCCCGGCACCAAGGTCGGCAGCGTCGCCGACTTCAAGGGCAAGACGATCGCCACGCTGCGCTTCCCGTCCTCGACGATCCAGACGCCGACCTTTGCGATGAAGGAGCGCGGCGGCTTCGATCCGGAGGCCGGCGGCGTCAAGTTCCTGCAGTTGCCGCAGGGCGCGCAAGCCCAGGCCGTGCTCGACGGCCGCGCCGACTTCGCCACGATGTTCGAATGGGACGTCTCGATCGCCAAGGAGAAGTTCGGCCTGGAGCCGGTGTTCGCTTTCGCCGACATCATCGGTCCGCTGTCCTGGACCACCGCGATGACGCAGAAGAGCGTGATCGAGAAGGATCCGGCGATGGTGCAGGCGTTCTGCGACGCGTTGGCCGAAGCCCAGGCGGCGCTGCACACCGACCGCGAGCTGTTCATCAAGGCCTCGGTCGCCGAATTCCCGCAGGTCGCCGAGTCGGTGATCCGCTCCGCGGCCGGCAATCTGCTCGACAATTCCACCGCCATTCCGAAAAGCCCGACCATCTCCAAGGCCGAATGGGACACCGACATGGCGTTCGAACTCGCCGGCGGCTCGATCAAGTCGGCGCGGCCCTACGAGGAAATGGTCGACAACAGCTTCGCCGAAAAGGCCGCTGCCAAGGTCGGCAAGGCCGGCTGAGATCCGAGAGTCACATGTCCAAGCATCTGTCCGCCCGGCCCGAAGCCGTCGACTTTGACGCTGCTGCCACTGCACTGATCGTCGTCGATATGCAGAACGGCTACTGCTCGCCCGGCGGTTACTTCTCGCATCTCGGCGTCGATCTGGCGCCGACCCAGAAAGTCATTCCGGAGATCCAGCGGCTTGTATCGGTCGCGCGCGGCGCCGGCATCCAGGTGATCTGGCTGCAGAACGGATGGGATCAGGCCCTCAAGGAAGCCGGCGGCGCGCATTCGGTCAATCAGCGCAAGGGCAATTCGCTGAAGCTGATGCGCAGCCGCCCCGAACTCGCCGGCAAGCTTCTGACCAAAGGCGGGTGGGACTACGAGCTGGTCAAGGAGCTGAAGCCGGAGCCTGAAGATCTGGTGGTGCCGAAGCCGCGCTACAGCGGCTTCGCCGGTACCGCGCTCGACAGCCTGCTGCGCAGCCGCCGAATCGACACGCTCTTGGTGTGCGGCGTCGCCACCAATGTCTGCGTCGAGTCGACCATCCGTGACGCCTTCTTCAAGGAGTACTTCCCAGTTCTGGTGCGCGATGCCTGCTATCAGGCCGGGCCGGAGTACTGCCAGCAGGCGACGATCTACAATGTCGAGAGCTTCTTCGGCTGGAGTTCGACCGTCGACGACGTCGCCCAGGCGCTTGCCTCCAGCATCGCCGCCTGATCATCGCTTCTGACAACCAAGGAGTGTCCATGCCGTTCGAAGCCATCATCCCGCCCGGCTCGCCGCCGCCGCTGGCGCCCTACAGCCCCGGCACCAAGGCCGGCGGCTTCATCTACGTGTCCGGTACGCTGGCGATCGGCCCGAAGGGCGAGACCGTCGGCGCCGGTGATGCCACCGCGCAGACCCGCTTCGTCCTGGAGTCGATCAAGTCGGTGATCGAAGCCGGTGGCGGCACGATGAAGGATGTGGTGTTCAACCAGATCTTCCTGAAGGACCTGTCGGACTACGCGGCGATGAACGCAGTGTATAAGGAGTACTTTCCGAAAACGCCGCCCGCGCGCTATTGCATCCAGACGCCGCTGGTGCGCCCGGAATTCCTCGTCGAGATTGCCACCACCGCCTACGTCGGAACCTGATCATGGCCAACGCGGAGATCGTGGGTCGCATGCCCGAGCAGACAGCCGATCGCAAGCCGGCCAAAGCCTCGCAACGCTCGATCTCCGCGCCGTGGTTCGCGCAGGGCAAGATCCTGTTTCTGCAGCTGCTGCTGATCGGTGGCTTCCTGCTGTTGTGGGAGGTCGCGATCCGCGCCGAATGGATCAAGGTCTATCTTTACGGCCAGCCGACCGGCATCTGGCGTGAACTGGTCAAGGGACTGACGTCGGGCACGCTGCTGCGCGACACCTGGGTCACCGGCAAGGAATCCATTCTCGGCTTTCTGATCGGCAGCATCGCCGGCTCCGCCGCCGGGCTGTTGCTGTGGCTGTCGCCGACCGCGGCCGCGGTGCTGCGACCGCTGCTGATCGCGCTCAACGGTCTGCCGAAGATCGCGCTGGCGCCGCTGATCGTGGTCTGGTTCGGGGTCGGCATCGAATCCAAGATCGCGGTGGCCGCCATCATCACCTTCATCGTCGCGATGATCACCAGCTACGCCGGCACGCAGGAAATCGACGGCGATTATCTGAAGATGCTCAAGGCGCTCGGCGCCAGCCGGCTGCAGATGTTCCGCATGGTGATCGTGCCCGGTTCGCTGCCGTGGATCGCTTCGGCGTTCCGCCTCAACATCGGCTTCGCGATGATCGGCGCGGTGGTCGGCGAATACATCTCGGCCGATCAGGGCCTCGGCTATCAGATCTACTACGCCGGCACGCTGTACAATCTCAACGCGGTGTGGGGCGGCATTCTGGCCCTGATGCTGTTGGCGGTCCTGCTCGACAGTGCTGTTGGCTGGGTCGAACGCCGCATGAAGTGGCGCTGAGGCCGGTTATGCCGATCGCTCAATTGTCCGACGTCGCGCTGCGCTACGAGATCGTCGGCTCCGGCGAGCCGGTGCTGCTGGTCGCCGGGCTCGGCGGTTCGGCCGGCTACTGGGCGCCGAATGTCGATGCCTTCGCGGCGCGCCATCAGGTGGTGCTGCACGATCATCGTGGCACCGGCGGCAGCACGCGCTCGGAGATGGACTATTCGGTCGAACTGTTGGCCGACGATCTGCTGCGGCTGATGGATCATCTGAAGATCGACAGGGCGCATCTGGTCGGCCATTCCACCGGCGGGGCGATGGGGATCGTGCTCGGCGCCAGCGCGCCGGAGCGGATCGCCAGCCTGGTGCTGTATGCGACCTGGGCCGAGCTCGATGCGCAGATGGAGCAGTGCCTCAGCATGCGCCGGCGTATCCTGAGCGCCATGGGCGAGGCCGAGTATCACCGCGCCACGCCGCTGTTTCTGTATCCGCCGACTTACGTGCGCGACCACAAGGCCGATCTGGAACGCGAGATCGCCGCTGCCGTCGCCGCAACGCCGTCGCGCAGCATCATGGACGCCCGCGCCAAGGGCATCATGGCGTTCGACGGGCTGGGCTATCTCGATGACATAAGCTGCCCGACGCTGGTGCTGGTGGCGCAGGACGACATCCTGACGCCGCCTTATTCCTCCGAGCTGATCGCCGCGCGGATCGCCGGCGCGCAATTCGTCGAGGTGCCGCGTGGTGGACACGCTTTTTCCCGGGTCGAGCCGGCTGCATTCAATAGCCTGACGCTCGACTTCCTTGCCGCTCACCCGATCGGGACCCATTCTCATGTCTGACGCCGATATCGTGCTCAATGCCGAGAGGGTCGGGATGACCTTCGAGGCCGCCAATGCGCCGCCGGTGACGGCGATCGCCGATATCGGCTTCCAGGTCCACCGCGGCGAGGTCGTCGCCATCGTCGGCCCGTCCGGCTGCGGCAAGACCACGCTGTTCAACATCATCGCCGGGCTGCTGGAGCCGACCGGCGGGCGGGTCGAAGTCAACGGCGAGCCGGTGCACAGCGCCACCGGCCATGTCGGCTACATGTTGCAGAAGGATCTGTTGCTGCCCTGGCGCACAGTGATCGACAACGTCATCATCGGCCTGCAGGTGCGCAACACGCCGCGCAAGCAGGCCGAGGCGATCGCGCACGAGCTGATCGAGAGCTACGGCCTCAAGGGCTTCGAACACAGCTATCCGTCGGAGCTGTCCGGCGGCATGCGGCAGCGCGTGGCGTTCATGCGCACGCTCGCCTTCAGCCCGGACGTGATCCTGCTCGACGAGCCGTTCTCCGCGCTCGACAGCCAGACCCGGCTGGTATTGCAAAGCGACGTACTACGCATCATCCGCGAGCGGCAGTGCAGCGTCGTCCTGGTAACGCACGACGTCGGCGAGGCGATCACCATGGCGGACCGCATCGTCGTCATCACCAGCCGGCCGGGCCGGGTGAAGTCGATCCATCCGGTGAATATCGCACCGGAGCAGCGCCATCCGCTCAAGATCCGTAAGCTGCCGGAATTCACCGCGCTGTACGAGACGATCTGGTCCGAACTCGGCATCGACCTGGCGGCATGAGCGGCATGAACGCAACTAACAGCTCTGCGCTGACCGCGGAGATCACTGGCCGCACCGAAAAGAATGCGCCGACCATCGTGCTATCGGCCGGGCTTGGCGGCGCCGGCGCGTTCTGGCAGCCGCAGCTCGCAGCGCTGAAGCAGCACTTCCGCGTCGTGTTGTACGATCATCGCGGCACCGGTCGAAATCCGACGACGTTGCCCGAAGGCTACAGCATCGGCGATATGGCCGATGAAGTCATCGCGCTGCTGCAGTCGCTGCAGATCAAGCGCTGTAGCTTCATGGGCCACGCGCTGGGTGGCCTGGTCGGGCTCGACCTCGCGCTGCGCGCGCCGCAGATGCTCGATCGCCTCGTGCTGGTCAACGCCTGGGCTGCGCCCAATCCGCATAC
>NZ_BADD01000488.1 GCF_000333455.1 Rhodopseudomonas sp. B29 | reverse complement strand
AGGAAGCGGAGTCAAAGCCAAGAAGCGGCGCGAACGGGTTCAGCGGGTGTGGAAATGGTCGGCCTCGAGAGTTTCGCCGATGCCTATCCGCACGAATTGTCGGGCGGCATGCGCAGCCGCGCTGCACTCGGACGAAGCCTGCTTACCGAGCCGCGAATTCTGCTGATGGACGAGCCGTTCTCGAAGCTCGACCCGGCGATCCGTTCCCAAATGCATGCGGAGGTTCTTCGGATCGCAGCGCTCAAGGACATGACGATCATCTTCGTCACCCACGATGTCGAAGAGGCCGTGGTCCTCGCAAACGATATCGTCGTGCTGCATCCTCGACCCGGCCGGGTTCGCGAAACCAGGCACATATCCGCGCCTTATCCTCGCGATCCTCTCTCGCCGGAGATCGCCGAAGAGGTGCGTCTGCTGCGGCTCAGCCTGCAATGACGTCGATATCAGCTCTCAAGCCGACGGCCGGGAAAGCATCGACGGCGCAGTCGAGGATCGCCGCCAGCAGGCGCTTACGCATCTTTTGGTTGCGACTGCTGCTGCTGGTGGCGATGTTAGTCGTCTGGCAGATCGCTTCGCTCGGAGCCTCGGCGTTCATCCTTCCCGGCCCTGCGAAAGTGTGGAGAGCGTGGACGACGCTCGTCGGCAATCCGACGTTCTGGACCGACTTCGGCATCACGTTCTGGCGGATCGCCGTCGGATTTGCGTTTTCGTTGGTGATCGGGACCGTGCTAGGGATTGCGCTCGGCGCGAGCAGATTGCTCGGTGAAATTCTCGAACCGGTTCTGGTGGTCATCAACACGGTCTCATCCTCGATCTGGGCGATCTTCGCGCTGATCTGGTTCGGGCTCACCAATTGGAGCACCATCTTCGTGGTGTTCATGACCGCGATGCCGCTGATCCTGACCAATGTCTGGCAGGGCACGCGCACGGTGAATACCGACTTCATCCAGTTGGCCCAGACCTTCCGGATGACGCGCGTCCAAGTGCTCGTCAAAATCTATCTGCCGACCATCCTGCCACTGCTGTTTGCCGGCTCGCGGCTGGCCTTCGGGTTCGGTGCGCGTGTCAGCATCGTCGCCGAGACGCTGGGGGCGAGCAGTGGCATCGGCTATCGCCTCCGTCAGGCGGCGGATCTCGTGCAGACCGACCAGGTATTCGCCTGGACGCTGACGCTGGTCGTTCTGATGATCGCTCTCGAAGCCGTCATCCTCAAACCGCTCGAGCGTCGCTTGTTCGCATGGAGGGAACGCTCGACCAACTGATAGCCCGTGACGAGATAAATAGGCCGCAACGACGGAGTACGTTGATGAAATATGCCAAACTGTTTGCAATCGCCGCTGCCATTTGCGTGTCGAGCCTCGCCCCTGCCGAAGCGGCGAAGGTCCGCATTGGTTACTGGAGTTCGGGCGTCAGCCTCGGCTTCGGTTCGTATCTCGAGGCCGGCAAGTTCATGGAGAAGCACGGGCTCGACGTCGAATACGTCAAATTTCCCGACGTGAATGCGCCGACCAAGGCGATGGCTGCGGGCAGCATCGATTTCGCGATCGGCGCAAGCGCAGGCAGCGCATTCAGCGTTGCCTCGGACGGCCTGCCGATGTCGATCGTGCTGGTGACCCAGGTCGCCGATCTGGACTTCGTCGTGCTACCGGACTCGCCGATCAATTCTCCCGCGGATTTGAAGGGCAAGAAGGTCGGCATGTCGCCGGCTGGTAGCGCGGTGGCGTCGATCACTTCGGCGATCCTGGTCAACAACTACGGAATGCAGACCAGTGATTTCCAGGCCGTGCCAGGCAACGACTCGCGTCTCGCGCAGTTTTTGGCGCAGAAGGAGATCGACGCGGCGGCGCTGCGCACAGTGACGCTGGCGCTGCTGCCCGATCTCAAGCTGAAGAAGATTGGCACCTTTCGTGAGGAGTGGAAAAAACTCACCAAGAAAGACGGTCTGCCGGTGCTCGGCGTCGGGCTCATGAGCAACGAATGGCTGAAGGCGCACCCCGACGACGCCGCCAAAGTCGTCGCTGCGATGCGCGACGCGTTCAATGCCGGCAAGGCCGACAAGGACGGCGTGGCGAAGGCGCTGATGCAGGCCGGTAACATCCCCGAAGCGGACGCCAAGGCCTATGCCAGCCTGTGGGATGGAATCTACACCGTGTCGATGGAGCCGGACGACATCGCTTCGCTGAAATCCGAATTCGAAATCTTCAAGGGCGTCGGCGTCGTCAAGGGCAATCTGCCCGACGCCGCGCTCGTCACCGGCCCTTACGAACAGTCGAAGTCGATCAAGTAGCGGCGGTCGGCGCGCTGCGCGGCCGGACGTCCAAGAGAGAAAGAGTTGTGAATGCCCAAGACCATGAAAGCCCTTCTGCTCAAGCAACACGGCGACGTCGATGATCTGACCGTCGTCGCTGACTATCCGGTCCCGACGGCGGCAGCCGGGCACGTGCTGATCCGCGTTCGCGCCTCGTCGTTCAACTACCACGACGTGTTCACCGTAAAGGGGATGCCTGGCATCAAGGTGCCGCTGCCGGTCATCATCGGTCTCGATATGGCCGGGGAAATCGTCGAGGTCGGAGACGGCGTCACTGGCTGGAAGGCCGGCGACCGCGTGCTGGTCAATCCGCTGTATCCCGGCAAGGGATTGATGGGCGAAATGCTCGACGGCGGCATGGCCGAATATTGCACGGTGTCGGCGGACCAGCTCATCATGATGCCGCCCGACGTCAGTTTCGTCGATGCGGCGTCGTTGCCGGTTGCCTACGGCACGGCGCATCGCATGCTGATCACGCACAACACGGTCAAGAAGGGCGACAAGGTGCTGGTGCTGGGCGCCAGTGGCGGGGTCGGCACCGGCTGCGTGATGCTGGCCAAGCAACTCGGCGCCGAGGTGATCGCCTGTGCGGGCAGCGAGGACAAGCTGAAGCGCTTGAAAGAACTCGGCGCCGATCACGTCATCAACTATCGCGAAACCGATTTCTCCAAATGGGCGATTCAGCAATACGGCAAGCCCGAGCGCCGTAGCTATGGCGGCGGTGTCGATGTCGTGGTGAACTTCACCGGCGGCGACACCTGGGCGCCGTCGCTGCGCTGCGTCAAGCGTGGCGGCATCATTCTGGTGTGCGGCGCGACTGCCGGGCACGATCCGAAGGAAGACCTTCGCTACATCTGGAGCTTCGAGCTCAAGGTCGTCGGCTCCAACAGCTTCTATCACGACAACCTGTCGGCGCTGATGGACATGATCCAGGCCGGGACGTTGAAGCCTGTCGTCGACAAGGTATTGCCTCTGGAGCAGGCCGCTGAGGGTCTTCGCATGATCCGCGACCGTGAGGTCATGGGCAAGATCGTCGTGACACCGTGAGAGCTTGACCCATGACAACGACTGCGATGACCAAGGAACAAGTCGAAGCGGCGCTGCTGCGCGGGCCTTTCCACCAGTGGCTCGGCCTCAAGGTGGAAGAGGTCGGCGAGGGGACCATCCGCATCAAGGCGACGTGGCGTCCTGAGTGGGTCGTGAACGCCGATCGCGGCTACACCCACGGCGGCATCCTCGCCACGCTGGTCGATCTCACTGCCGATTGGGCGCTAGTGTCGAAGACCGGGCGGGGCGTGCCGACCGTCGATCTGCGCGTGGATTATCATCGGGCCGCGATGCAGGGTGACATCACCTGCATCGGCAAGGTCGTCAAATTCGGCAGCCAGGTGAGCGTTTCCGAAGCGCAGATCCTGGACGAGTCCGGAAAGCTGCTCGCCAGCGGCCGCGGCGTCTATATGATGCCGCAGACCTAGCGACCGCCGATGACCAAGCTGGACCACGTCGTCGTCAACACGCTGCGAAACATGGATCGTGCGTTCCAGTGCTTCGCGGCGCTGGGTTTCACCTTGACGCCGCGCGGCTATCACTCGCTGGGATCGATCAATCATCTGATGATGACGCAAGGCGCCTACCTCGAACTCGTCGGAGTGCCGGAGCAGGGCCTGCAACGCCGCGACGTGTTGGAGAGCCCGTACGGGCTCAACGGATTGGTGCTGAACAGTGTCGACGCCGTCGCCGATTTTGCCCGCCTCGAGCGGGCCGGGCTTCCGGCCAAGCCGCCGGATACGTTCTCCCGGCCTGTCGAAATCAATGGCGAGATGCTGGAAGCACGTTTCAGGACGGTGCGGTTTCCGCCTGAGGTGTTTCCGGCTGGCCGCCTGTATCTTTGCGAGCACCTGACGCCCGATTTGGTCTGGCGGCCGGAATGGCTGTCGCATCCCAACGGATTTCAAGCGATCGGCGGCTTGGTGATCGAGAGCCCGACCGCTGCGGCGGACGCCGAGCGATGTGCGGCGGTGTGCGCGGCGCAGGCCGAACGTGATCCGCGTGGCTGGCTGGTGATGCTCGGCGACGTGAGCATCCGGTTCGTCGAAGGCGCGGTGGCGCGGTTTGCCACAGTGGAGCTCGTGTTCGACGGTCTCGACGAAATCGGCCGCAGGGCCGCTTCGCTCGACGGAGCGGTGTGGCGCTGGAATGATTCGTCGCGCGAGGCATCGCTCACGATTTCGGATCTCGGACTCACCTTGACCTGCCGGAGCAACTGATGAGCCAAACCGCCAATCTCGGCGACTTCGTCGATCGCACCGGAAGCTTCGATCATCCGCTGATCATCGGAGTCGGCTTCGACGGAAGCCAGACCGTGATGACGCGCGGAATGTTCGATTCGATGGCTGATGCATTCGCGCGCGGGCTGTTGCGACGGGGGATCGTTCGGGGCGACCGCATCGGCATCCTGGCCGCCAATCGCCCGGACTATGTCGCGCTTGTGTTCGGCGCGATGCGGGCGGGCGTCGTGCCTGTCCCGATCAATTTCAAATTTCCGCCGGCCACCATCGCGCAGGTGATTGCCGATTGCGGCGCCAAGCTGGTGATTTGCGATGATGAGCGGCGGCGGACGATCGATCCCGAACGCTTTGCCGGCGTCACCTTTGTCACTTTCGATGGCGAGGGGACAGCGGGCGTGGCATCGTGGCTCGATCCCGGACCATTCGTGCCGATTACGCCGCGAGCCGACGAGCCCGCGCTCAGTCTGTATACGTCCGGATCGACCGGGCGCCCCAAGGGCGTGCTGCTGTCGCATGCCTCTCACATCTGGGTGGCGCAGGCGCGTCGGCGTGACTACGATCTTCACGACGAACGTGTGCTGATCGCCGCGCCGCTCTATCACATGAACGCGCTCGCACTTGCGATTCTCGTTTGTGCCAGCGGAGCGACCGCGATCATGCTGCCTCAATTCCAAGCTACGGCCTACATCAACGCGATCAGCCACTTCGGCTGCACCTGGCTGACCGCCGTGCCGCCGATGATCGCGATGATGCTACGAGAGGAGGACGTGCTGGCCCGCGCCGACCTGTCGAGCGTGCGAACCGTGCGGATGGGATCGGCTCCGGTCAGCGAGACACTCGCGCGACAGATCCGCGGCCTGCTGCCCAACGCGCATATCATTAATGCGTACGGAACCACCGAAGGCGGCCCCATCGTGTTCGGCCGCCATCCGGATGGTATCCCGACTCCCGTCAGTTCGGTGGGCTATCCGCATCCGGAAGTCTCGGTGCGGTTGGTCGGGCCCGACGCGCCGATCGCCGGTGTTCTGCAGATGAAAAGCCCGGCGATCATGCTCGGCTATCACAATCGGCCCGAACTGCGCTCGCCGATCACCGAAGACGGCTATTACGACACCTCGGATGTGTTCCGACGAGACGAACAGGGCTTCTACTACTTCATCGGCCGCAGCGACGACATGTTCGTCAGCGGCGGCGAAAACATCTTCCCTGGCGAAGTCGAGGCCGTGTTGGAGACTCACCCCGATGTCGTGCAGGCCTGCGTGGTGCCGGTGAACGACGACATCAAGGGCACCAAGCCGGTTGCCTTCGTGGTCAGGCGTCCGGGTGCGGTCGCCGACGAGGCGGCTCTCAAGGCCTATGTGCTGGCGAACGCCCCTGCGTACCAGCATCCTCGCCGGATATGGTTTCTCGACCATATGCTGCTCGCCTCCACCAACAAGATCGACCGCGAAGCGATGCGCAACCGCGGCGAAGCCGAACTCCGGGCGACGTGATGCGCCCCCTCCACCTTCGATATCTTTTCGAATACAGGACCTCGATATGAATGCGTCTTTCGATTGGTCGGCCGGCTATTCGTCCCGCCGCATGCCGGTGTTCGGCAACAACGTCGTGTCCACCACACACCCGTTGGCGGCGCAGGCCGGGTTGAAAATGCTCTGGAAGGGTGGCAACGCCGTCGACGCGGCAATTGCCACTGCCGCGACTATGACGATCGTCGAGCCTTGCAGTAACGGGCTCGGCTCGGACGCGTTCTGCATTCTTTGGGACGGCAAACAGCTCCATGGACTGAATTCTTCGGGATTTGCGCCTGCGGGATGGACGCCCGATTACTTCACGTCGAAATACGGCAAGGATGCGCGCAACTTGCCGGTCCGTGGTTGGGACAGCGCCACTGTGCCTGGTGCGGTGGCCGGCTGGGTGGCGCTGTCCGAGCGGTTCGGCAAGCTGCCGTTCGCCGATCTGCTCGAGCCTGCGATCGAGATCGCCGAGCGCGGCTATCTGGTTCCGACTGCGATCCAGCACAAATGGGT
>NZ_BADD01000489.1 GCF_000333455.1 Rhodopseudomonas sp. B29 | reverse complement strand
CCTAAGCCCCGGGCCAATTGCCCGCCGACCCGGCGCGCTCGCCTCAATGGAATCGCGGTGCGTACTTGTGGAGAGTCTCGGCCATTGTGGTGCCTGCCACACGCCGCGCAATGCGCTCGGCGCAGAGCGCACAGCCGCCGCGCTGCATCTCGCCGGCGGCGACGTCGATAGCTGGCACGCGCCGGCGCTGACCGCGCTGTCGCGCGCTCCGATCGCCTGGACCGAGGCCGAGCTGTTCACGTACTTGCGCACCGGCTTCTCGCAATTCCACGGCACTGCGGCGGGGCCGATGGCTCAGGTGGTGCAGCAGCTCGCCGCCGTGCCGGATGCCGATATCCGCGCGATGGCGACCTATCTGGCATCGTTCGCGCCGGCGCCGAGCGCCGATCCGGCTGCGCAGGCGGCTGCGCTGAAGCAAGCCGCCGAGGCCTCGTTGCGGCCGCTCGATACGCTCGGCGGCAAGCTCTACGACGGCGCCTGCGCGAGCTGCCACAGCGAGTCCGGCCCCAAGTTGTTCGGCGTCCGCCCGGCGCTGGCGCTCAACACCAATGTGCGCGCGGCGACACCGGACAATCTCATCCGCGTCATCCTCGACGGCATCCCCGACCCCGCCGCCGCCGATCTCGGCGACATGCCGGCGTTCCGCGACAGCTTCAGCGACGAGCAGGTGGCCGCGCTGGTGAACTACATGCGCGGCAAGTTCGCGCCGAACGCGCCGGCCTGGAGCGGCGTGGAACACGACGTAGCGCGGCTGCGCGCGCACCAGACCACGCACTGAGCGTCATATGCATTGCAGCCAATCGCCCTCCGCAACGACTGAGTCGTCATCCTGAGGTGCGCGCGTAGCGCGCCTCGAAGGATGCGGCCAGGGGGCTTGTGGCACATCCTTCGAGGCCCGCAGCGCCACGCAAAGCGCGGCCCAGCGGGCACCTCAGGATGACGGCGGCGCGCGTAGTTCTTGCTCAAAACGCCCGCTTTCGCAGCATACTTTGCCTGAAATGTCCGCGGCGGCGGCAGTTTCGGCGCGTTGACGGAGCGTCCGAGTTGGCTTATTTTGTTTGTATACAAACGATATTGTCGAGCCTCGGAGGCCCCGTTGAGCAATCTGATGGAAGAGCGCGTCCTTGCCGTGCATCATTGGACCGACCGGCTGTTCAGCTTCACCACCACGCGTGACTCCGGCTTCCGGTTTCGGAACGGCGAGTTCACCATGACGGGCATCAAGGTCGACGGGAAGCCGCTGCTGCGCGCTTATTCGGTGGCGAGCCCGAACTACGAAGAGACCCTCGAGTTCTATTCGATCAAGGTGCCGAACGGGCCGCTGACCTCGCGCCTGCAGCACCTCAAGGAAGGCGACACCGTCATCGTCGGCCGCAAGGCGACCGGGACGCTGGTGATCGACAATCTGCGCGAGGGCAAGAACTTGTATTTGCTCGCGACCGGCACCGGCGTCGCGCCGTTCCTGTCGATCATCCGCGATCCGGAAACTTATGATCGCTTCGAGAAGATCGTGCTGGTCCACGGCTGCCGCCAGATCGCCGAACTGGCTTACGGCGAGTCGATGGTGAAGGCGTTGCACGACCATGAATTCCTCGCCGACGAGGTCAAGGCCAAGCTGTTCTACTATCCCACCGTCACGCGCGAGCCATTCATTCACGAAGGACGGATCTCGAAGCTGATCGACGATGGTCAGCTGTTCGCCGACATCGGCCTGCCGCCGCTCGACAAATCGCGCGATCGCGTGATGCTGTGCGGCTCGACCCAGATGATGGTCGACCTCAAGAGCCGGCTGGTCGAGCGCGGTTTCGAGGAAGGCAATCACGGCGAGGCCGGCGACTTCGTGCTGGAGAAGGCGTTCGCCGAGCGCTGACGCGATGCGGTTTGCCGCGTGGTGATTGCATTCGCCGCGCGGCGACGTAAAGTTCGTATGCCTACAAACGAACCGCCGGGGTTCCCTCGCGTCTCCGGCGCATCTGTTGGAGACGTCCTTCATGGCTCACGACGCGCCGTCCGGTCCGCAAGGCCCCACCAAACTGGTCATCCGCAATATCGGGCTGATGCTCAGCGGCGATCTGAATAAGCCGATCCTCGAGGCCGACACCATCGTGGCCGAGAATGGCCGGATCTCGGCGATTGGCCGATTCAAGGACATCGACACCGAAGGCGCGACGACCACGGTCGATGCGCACGGCGCAGCGATCACACCGGGCCTGATCGACAGCCACGTTCATCCCGTCGTCGGTGATTGGACGCCGCGGCAGAGTCAGATCAACTGGATCGACTCCTCGCTGCACGGCGGCGTCACCACCATGATCTCGGCCGGCGAGGTGCATTTCCCCGGCCGGCCGCGCGATGTCGTCGGCCTCAAGGCGCTGGCGATCACGGCGCAGCGCAGCTTCTCGGCGTTCCGCGCCTCAGGCGTCAAGATGCACGCCGGCGCGCCGGTGATCGAACACGAGATGGAAGAGAACGATTTCAAGGAGCTCGCCGCCGCCGGCGTCAAGCTGCTCGGCGAGATAGGGCTCGGCGGCGTCAAGGACGGCCCAACCGCAAAGAAGATGGTGGCGTGGGCGCGCAAATACGGCATCCAGTCGACCATCCATACCGGCGGCCCGTCGATCGCCGGCTCCGGCCTGATCGACAAGGACGTCGTGCTCGAAGCCGGCACCGACGTCGTCGGCCACATCAACGGTGGCCACACCGCGCTGCCCGACGGCCAGATCCGTTGCATCTGCGAGGGTTGCAAGGCCGGGCTCGAACTCGTGCACAATGGCAACGAGCGCTCGGCGCTGTACACGCTGCGCATCGCCCGCGAGATGGGTGATCTGCATCGCGTCATCCTCGGCACCGATGGTCCCGCCGGCTCCGGCGTGCAGCCGCTCGGCATCCTGCGCATGATCTCGCTGCTGTCGTCGGTCGGCGACCTGCCGGCCGAGCAGGCGTTCTGCCTCGCCACCGGCAACACCGCCAAGATGCGCGACCTCGACGTCGGCCTGCTCGAGGTCGGCCGCTCCGCCGACTTCGTCATCATGGACGTCGCCCAGCATTCCGGCGCCTCGACGCTGCTGGAAAGCGTGCGGCTCGGCGACATCCCCGGCATCGGCATGACGATCATCGACGGCATCGTCCGCAGCGAACGTTCGCGTAACACCCCGCCGGCGACGCGCGTGCCGACCATCGTCAAGGCGTAGGCTCGCCTTCTGCCACGGATGCCCGTCTCGCTGACGGTGCTGCTCAGCAGCACCGTGTCAGCGAACTTGCGCATCTGCTCGCCGCGGCACGATCGCGCGTTCAGAGCATCGGCGTTTCGCTGCTTCAATCGCAGGCATTTATCTGCACGCGGCGTGGTCTTTCCGCATAATTATCTGAGAACACTACAGACTTCGTCGCCTGCGCTGGCGAACCTTGTTGCTTGAGCACCCCTGGAGCCGCCCCTAAGCTGCTCACCAGGATACGGAAGGATGCTCAAGTGAAGGCCCCGGCCGGAAGTACTCTCGAAATCCCCAGCGCCACGCTCAAGGGCAACCAAGCCTATGAACGCTTGCGGCGCGAGATCATTTCCTGCCGCATTCTCCCAGGCTCGCGGTTTACCGAAGCCGAGTTGATGGAGCGCTTCGAGCTCGGCAAGGCGACCTGCCGGATCGCGCTGCACCGCCTGACTGAATGTGGGCTCGTCACGTCCATTCCGCGTCATGGTTATCGCGTGACTCCCGTGACGGTGAGGGACGTCGAGGAAGTCTTCTCGTTGCGGGTCACGCTCGAGCCGCTGGCGGCGCGCGCGGCCGCCGGCCGCGTCAACCGGCAGCATCTCGAACGGCTGGAGCGAGCTTGCCGGGTCAAGATATCGGCCGATATGGGAAACCAGATCGATTACTTCCTTCAAGCTAATCGCTCCTTCCACATGGCGATTGCCGAAGCCTCGCAGAACAAGCGTCTCATCAAGATCCTGTCGGGTCTGCTCGACGAAATGACACGGCTCGTCGCCCTCGGTTTCGGTGTGCAAGGCGTTCGCCCCAATATCGAGAACGACCACAATCTTCTCATTGAACATCTGGTGGCCGCCGACGCCGACGCGGCGGAGATGGTCGCGCGTCGCCACGTCGAGACCTTCCGCGACATGGTGATGGAGAAAGTCATCAAGAGCCTGCGCGAATCCGCGACCTTGGTTCCGTTCGATCAGGCCGTTGAATCGGGGGGCGAGCCTTGAGCGCCATTCGACTTCAGCGTGTCAGCAAGTGCTTTCTTCGGCGCGACGGAGAACAACTCGAAGTCCTGCGGGACATCGATATCGACGTGAAGCCGCGCTCGATCGTTGCGCTGGTCGGTGCATCGGGAAGTGGCAAGAGCACCCTTCTCAACATCATTGCCGGACTGATCGAACCGGACACCGG
>NZ_BADD01000490.1 GCF_000333455.1 Rhodopseudomonas sp. B29 | reverse complement strand
GCGTTGGGCAGCCGGATGCGCCCTATCAGGTCGAATTGACCGTCGACTTCAAAGGTGACACCCGAATTCTTTCGACGGACCGCGTCGTCGCGCGCAACGAGTTCGGCGAACCCGAATTCCTCATCGCACTTTTCGAAGACGTCACCGACAAGCAGGCGCTGTCACGTGAACTGGCACGCGCCAAGCAGTTTCTGGAGCTGGTCGTCGACAACATTCCGGTCGCCGTCACTGTGCAGAACACCGCCGACGGCCGCTATCTGCTCGCCAACCGCGGCGCCGAGATCATTCTCAACCGCCGCCGCGAAGATGCCACTGGGCTCACCACAGCGGAAATCTTCAATCCGCGCGAGGCGCGGCTGATCGGCGAGCGCGACGAGTTGGCGCTGCGCAAAGGCGGCATGATGGTCGAGGAGCACCCGATCTCGACTGCCGCCGGGCTCCGGCTGTTCGTCACGCGGCGGATGACCGTCGCCGACGAGGCCGGCGGCACCAGCTATCTGATCAAGACCCATGTCGACGTCACCGACCGGCGCCAGACCGAGGCGCGAATGGCCCACATGGCCTATCACGACGGCCTCACCAATCTGCCCAACCGCTCGGCCTTCCTCAAAGCGCTGACGCAGATGATCGACGCCAGCCAGACGTCGGGCGAACAGTTCGCCGTGCTGTCCTGCGATCTCGACGGGTTGAAAGAGATCAACGACGTGTTCGGCCATGCCACCGGCGACAAGTTGCTGATCGCGGTCGCACGCGAGATCGAAAATGCATCGCGCGGCGGCCTGGTGGCGCGGCTCAGCGGCGACGAGTTCGGCCTGATCATCGACGGCAGGCAACCGGAGGCCGGCCTCGCGCTGGCCGAGACTGTGACGGCGGCCGCGGCCCACGGCTTCGTGGTCGACGACAAGACGGTGCGGATCGGCATCACCACGGGCATCGCGCTTTATCCGGACAACGGCACCGACGCGGCCGCGCTGCTCGCCAATGCGGGTGCGGCTCTGTTCCGCGCCAAGGCCGAAGCGCGCGGCTCGGTGACCGTGTTCCACCCCGAGATGGACATGCAGATCCGCGACCGCCGGGCGCTGCATCAGGATCTCGCCAACGCCATCTGCAACGGCGAGCTGTCGCTGCACTATCAGCCGCAGGCCTCGACCAAGGGCCGCGTCGGCGACGTCGACATCGTCGGCTTCGAGGCGCTGGCTCGCTGGCATCACCCGGTCCGCGGCTCCGTGCCGCCCGGCGTGTTTATCCCGCTTGCCGAAGAGAGCGGACTGATCGTCGAGATGGGCGAGTGGATTCTGCGCGAAGCCTGCCGGCAGGCCGCGTCGTGGTCGAGGCCGCTGCAGGTCGCGGTCAACCTGTCGCCGGCTCAGTTCCTGAAGACCGATCTGGTCGCCTTCGTCCATCAAGTGCTGCTCGACACCGGGCTACACCCGAGCCGGCTCGAGCTCGAAATCACCGAGGGTGTGCTGATCGACGATTTCGATCGCGGCCTGTCGCTGCTGCGCCGGTTGAAGGCGCTCGGCGTCCGCGTTTCGATGGACGATTTCGGCAGCGGCTACTCGTCGCTGACCTATCTGCAGGCGTTCCCGTTCGACAAGATCAAGATCGACCGCGCCTTCATCATGAACCTCGGCCGCAACCCGCAATCCGCCGCGATCGTGCGCGCGGTGATCGGGCTCGGCCACGGCCTCGGCGTCACGCTGGTGGCCGAAGGCGTCGAGACCCAGGACCAGCTCGACTTCCTGGTCGAAGAGCACTGCGACGCCGTGCAGGGCTATCTGATCGGCAAGCCGGCGCCGATCGAGCGCTACGGCCATCTGGTCGGCGCGGCTTTGCCCCCCGACGCAGTCCGCTTCGCCTGAGCTGCGCCTCACGCTTCTATCCACACCTGCCGGTTCTGCCGCGCCGCAATCCGCTGTAGAAAGCACGGGAGCGGGGTGGTGCGATGACGGGTGCAGACACGAGCGCAGGCGCTGGGGCGCTGCTGCTGCGGATTGATGCGGTCGAGAAACGGTTCGGCGGCTTCACCGCTGTCGACAAGCTGTCGCTCGACATCAAGGCCGGCGAGTTTTTCGCGCTGCTCGGCCCGAGCGGTTGCGGCAAGACCACGCTGCTGCGGATGTTGGCCGGCTTCGAGGCGCCGGACGCCGGGCGTATCCTGCTGGACGGCGAGGACATCGCCGCGGTGCTGCCGCATCAGCGCCCGGTCAACATGATGTTTCAGAACTACGCTCTGTTTCCGCATCTGTCGGTGGCGAACAACATCGCCTTCGGGCTCCGCCGCGAGGGCCTGCCGCGCAAGGAGATCAAGGCGCGCGTCGCCGAGATGGTGGCGCTGGTCCGGCTCGAAGGGCTGGAGAAGCGCAAGCCCGATCAGCTGTCGGGCGGTCAACAGCAGCGCGTCGCCCTGGCACGCGCGCTGGCGCGGCGACCGAGATTGCTGCTGCTCGACGAGCCGATGGCGGCGCTCGACAAGAAACTGCGCGAGAGTACGCAGCTCGAACTGATGGCGCTGCAGAAGCGGCTCGGCACGTCCTTCGTCATCGTCACCCACGATCAGCAGGAGGCGATGACGGTGGCGGATCGCATCGGCGTCATGAATGCCGGCCGGCTCGAGCAGGTGGCGACGCCGCGCCGGCTCTACGAGGCGCCGGCAACGCGTTGGGTCGCCGAGTTCGTCGGCGACGTCAACATGCTGGAAGGCCGCGTCGAACGTCGCGACGGCGGCCGGCTGATCGTCGCGACCACTGCGGCCGGCGAGGTCACCGTCGCCGCGCCGTCGCAGCCGAGTGCGGCGGACGAGATCTGCATCGCGATCCGGCCGGAGAAAATCCGGCTTTCGCTGCGCGGGCCGGTCGATAGCGCCGCGCAGGCCGGCGCGCTCAACCGGCTGAACGGGACCGTCACCGACATCGGCTATCTCGGTGGCTCGACCAGCTACAAAGTGAAGCTCGATAGCGGCGCGTTGCTGACTGCCACCATGGCCAATATCGCGAAGCTCGATGTCGATGCCTATCATGTGGGTCAGCACGTGGTGGCGTGGTTCTCGCCCGACGATTGCGTGGTGCTGGAGCGATGAGCGGGCGGCCGATCTTCACCCGGCCGGCGCGGCTCGCCGCGATCGCGCCGTATCTGTGGATGGCGCTGTTCTTCCTGGTGCCGTTCGGCTTCGTCATCAAGATCGCGCTGTCGCAGACCGCGGTTGCGCAGCCGCCTTATATTCCGGTGTTCGACCTGACGGCCGGATGGGCGGCGCTGAAAGCGTCGTTCGCCGCGCTGGCGGCGGAGAATTTCCGACTGATCGCTTCCGACGATCTGTATCTGTCGTCCTATCTGCGCAGCCTTGGCGTCGCGGCGGTGTCGACCAGCCTGCTGCTGATCATCGGCTATCCGATCGCCTATGCAATGGCGCGGCTGCCGCGCGGCTGGCAGCCGGTCGCGATGATGCTGGTGATCATCCCGTTCTGGACCTCGTTCCTGATCCGCATCTATGCCTGGATCAACATCCTGCAGCATGACGGCCTGCTCAATCAGATGCTGCTGACGCTGCACTTCGTCTCCAAGCCCGTAGTGTGGCTGTCGACCGACACCGCGATGTATATCGGCATCGTCTATTCCTATCTGCCGTTCATGGTGCTGCCGCTTTACGCGACGCTGGCCAAGCTGCCGGCCTCGCTGACCGAAGCCGCCGCCGATCTCGGCGCCTCTCCGCTTCGCGCATTCTGGTCGGTGACCTTCCCACTGTCGCTGCCGGGTATCGGCGCCGGCGTGCTGCTGTGCTTCATCCCGATCGTGGGCGAGTTCGTGATACCCGACCTGCTCGCCGGTTCGGACTCGCTCATGATCGGGCAGACGCTGTGGCTGGAGTTCTTCACCAATCGCGACTGGCCGGTGGCCTCGGCGATTGCGGTGGTGCTGCTGGCGCTGCTGCTGATCCCGCTGCTGATCTACGAGCGCGTCCAGCGCCGCCAGCTCGAGGGGAGGCGGTGATGGATATGGTGGAGCTGTCTGGAAGCGCTGCATTGTCCTTTTTGGCAGGGCCATCGCAGATTGGCTTTTTCGGCTGGTGCGAGGATCACCCTCCCCTGGAGGGGGAGGGTCGCTCGCATAGCGAGCGGGGAGGGGTGGCGAAGAGTTCATCCGCCGTGCTCGCGGCTCACCCCACCCCGTCACGCACTCCGCTGCGCGGATTGCGTGCCGACCCTCCCCCTCAAGGGGAGGGTGAAGAGAGCGCCGCCGCGTTGGCCCGCGAGGTTTCGTATCTGGCCGCCCTGCCCAGCGCGGAGGAGAGTGCGCTATGAAGCTCTCCCGATTCAACCTCGCGTCGCTGACGCTCGGGCTGGCGTTTCTATATCTGCCGATCGTCATCCTGGTGATCTACTCGTTCAACGCCTCGCGCTTGGTCACGGTGTGGGGCGGCTGGTCGCTGAACTGGTACCGGGAATTGCTGCGCGATCAGGCGATGCTCGATGCCGCCTGGATGAGCTTTCGGGTCGCGGCCACATCGGCCTCGGCAGCGGCGGTGCTCGGCACGTTGGCGGCGGTGGCGCTGTCGCGCGGCGGGCATTTCAAGGGGCGCACGCTGTTCTCCGGCATGCTGTACGCGCCGCTGGTGATGCCCGAAGTCATCACTGGCCTGTCGCTCCTGCTGTTGTTCGTCGCCATCAATGCCGAGCGCGGATTCTGGACGGTGACGATCGCCCACACCACGCTGACGATGTGCTTCGTCACTGTCGTGGTGCAGTCGCGCCTGCACGCGCTCGATCGCAGCATCGAGGAGGCCGCGATGGATCTCGGCTGCGCTCCGGTCGAAGCTTTTCTCCGCGCGACGCTGCCGCTGATCTGGCCGTCGATCGCCGCCGGCTGGATGCTGGCCTTCGCGCTGTCGCTCGACGATCTGGTGATCGCCAGCTTCACCACCGGCCCCGGCTCGGCGACGCTGCCGATCCGCATCTACTCGGAGGTCCGCCTTGGCGTGAAGCCGGAGATCAACGCCATCTGCACGCTGATCATCGCGGTGGTGACTGTCGTGATCATCATCGCCTCGGCGGCGTCGAAACTGTCGAAGACACAGGCCGAGAGCGCGGCGCCGATGTAAGTTGCTATTTCGGCGAAACCCGCCCCCCGTCATTGCGAGGAGCGAAGCGACGAAGCAATCCAGCTCAGTGCACGGAGCTGGATTGCTTCGCTTCGCTCGCAATGACGGGGATAAGTCGTGCCGATTCTTACTATCCACTCGTGCCGCCGTCTTCCTGAGGTGCGAGCGCAGCGAGCCTCGAAGGATGGCTGCAAGCGCGCGGTGGTCATCCTTCGAGGCTCGCCCTGGCGGGCGAGCACCTCAGGATGACGACAGTGTGTGTAGCTAGCGCTTAGTTCGCCTTCGGCTCCGTGGGCGCCGGCGTTGCCGTCGGGGGCGTGGGGCGCGGCGGGATGTCCAAATCGGCGTCGGTGTCCGGTTTCTTGCCGCCGGTGAAGCGTTCCAGCACGGAGCGGACGGCCTCGCGGGTCTTCTTGTCCTTCACCGCATCGAGCAGCGGTGCGGACGCCGGCGAGCGGCGGATCAGGCTTTCGGGATCGGGGAAGATCAGGGGATCCTCCCACGGGCCCTGCACGATGAACGGCAGCTCAAAGCCGGCCGCTGCGCCCGAGGCGGTAGCCAGGCTGGCGACGCCCTTGAGGTCGTATTCGCGTGCCGGCACCGAGGCGGTGCCGGTCAAGGAGATGCGTGCCGAGGGGCCTTCGATGCGAATGTCGTCGGCGGTCGCGATGCCATCGGCGAAATGGACCGAGACGGTGAGCTTGTCGAACGGCGTCTTGCCGCTCCTGAAATTGCCGCCACCCGACAGCGGCCGTCGCTCCAGCCGCTTGAGCAATTGTTCGACATTGAAACCGGTGATGGCGCCGTCGTGGCCGGTGAGCAGCGCGGTACCGTCGAGCGATTGCGCGAGACCGAACGGGCTCGAGCCCGAGGCCTCCAGCGCGATGTTGAGATCGCCGCGGCCGGACAGATTGCGCACGCCGAGCAGATCGGCGGCGCAGCTTTCCAATTCGACATCGCTGAGCTGGAATTGTGCCTTGACGTTCGCGGCGTCCTTGTCGCGCGCGATGCCGAGCGTGCCGCGGGCAGTGCCGCCATAAATCTGCGCCTCGCCGACGCTCAGCGCCAACGCGCCGCTGCGCAAGTTGGCGCTCAGCGCGGTGCGTCCGACCATCGACGAGCCGATCGCCACTTTGGCGGCCGACAGCCGCACGTCGAGATCGACCGGATTGGTCGAGGACAGATCGAACAGTTGCCTGTTCCAATCGCGCGCGCCGCTGGCAAGCAGACGTATCGTCGACAGATACGGCGTGATGTCGATGGTGCCGGCGGCGAGCGTCGCCTGCAGGCCCTGATGGCCACCGGCGACCGTGTAGGTCATGACGCCTTCGGCGACGTTCTTATCGAGCTCGATATTGACGTTGGTGAGCGCCACCGACGGGCCGACCAGATTGGCCCGCGCTTTCAGCGAGAACCGGCCGAAGCCGCCGGCGCCGGGCGGCTCCTGGCCGGCCCAGCGCAGCGCATTGCGTAGCGACGGACTATCGGCGGCGAGGATCCCGTCCAGCACCAGGCTGGCCTTGTTGGCGACGGTGCCGTCGAAGGCGATCTTGATCGGCGCGCCGGCGATGCGCAGCTT
Organism: Rhodopseudomonas sp. B29; assembly: GCF_000333455.1. Lineage (GTDB taxonomy): Bacteria > Pseudomonadota > Alphaproteobacteria > Rhizobiales > Xanthobacteraceae > Rhodopseudomonas. The sequence goes on along the minus strand of NZ_BADD01000490.1, from coordinate 14,719 downwards.
CAGCCCGGAGCGATCGCCTGCGAGCGCGGCGATGAAATCGGTGATGGTGATCGAGCCGTCGATCCGCTCGCCGCGCCAGTCGAACTGTCCGGCAGCGGCGAAGGTGCGGGAGATCGACGGCCACGCCAGTGACAGGTCGATGTCGCCGAGATGCTCGTCGATGTGACTCGAATCGTCGCGATAGCTGAGTACGCCGTCCTGCAGCCGGATCTCCGAGAACGACACCTGGTCGTCGAGGCCGGGCTTCATGGTTCGCGTCAGCGAGCGGACGAACGGCGTCCAGTTGCTCTCGCCGTCGGGGCTGCGCACCACGTTGATGGCCGGCCGCGCCATCACCACGTCGGCGATTTCGAAACGCCCGAGCAGCAGCGGCAGCAGCCGCAGATTTGCGGTCAGCCTGTCGACGCGCAGCGCCGGATCGCCGTCGCCGTCGTCATTGCCCTTCAGCCGCACCTGGTTGAAGGTGACCATCGAGCGCGGGAAGATCGCCACGTCGATGGCGCCGTCGACCGTCAGTTCAAGGCCGGTGGCGGCGCGCAGCTGCTGCTCGACCGCCTGACGCATGGCGCCGCGGTCGATCGCCAGCGACAGGGCGAAGGCGCCGATGACGGCGAGCACGATCAGCGCCGCAGTCGCTATCCCGAGGCGCTTGATTCCGTTCGCCATCGCTTGTGATGATCCGATCAGTGATAGTTCGCCGTTTGCGTCCCCGGACGCTGTCCGGCTTTGCTCGAAAGGCTTGGTCGCGGCCGCGGCCGGCAGGCCCCGTCGGGCCGGAAGGCGGGCCGCAACTTGATCGGTTTTCTTGGCCCTTTCAAGGCCTTCCGCCGGGGCGAGGGGTCCGATTGACGGCTCCTGCGAATTACGCCTAATTATCGCCGCCGCTAAAGCTCGTTCCTCCACCGGGCCGCTTCGCCGCCTGGCCTCTTCGGGTTGTTCAGCATGAAAAAGGTCTATCCCGACGCCAAGTCGGCCCTCGACGGCATCCTGCGCGACGGGATGATGGTGATGTCCGGCGGCTTCGGCCTGTGCGGGATCGCCGAATGGCTGTCCGACGCGCTGCGCGAATCGGGGGTCAAGGACCTCACGGTGGTGTCGAACAACGCCGGCGTCGACGGCATCGGCCTCAGCCGTCTGCTCGAAACCCGGCAGATCAAGAAGATGATCTCGTCCTACGTGGGCGAGAACAAGCTGTTTGCCCAGCAGTACCTCGCCGGCGAACTCGAGCTCGAATTCTGCCCGCAGGGCACGCTGGCCGAGCGCATCCGCGCCGGCGGTGCCGGCATTCCGGCGTTCTTCACCAAGACGGGCGTCGGCACGCTGGTGGCCGAAGGCAAGGAAGTTCGCGAATTCGACGGCGAGAAATACGTGATGGAGCGGGGCCTGTTCGCCGACATCGCCATCGTGCACGCCTGGAAGGGCGATACCGAGGGCAATCTCGTCTATCGCAAGACCGCGCGTAACTTCAATCCGATGATGGCGACCGCCGCCAAGATCACCATTGCCGAAGTCGAGCATCTGGTGCCGGCCGGCGAGATCGATCCCGACCACATCCACACGCCCGGCATCTTCGTGCAGCGCATCGTCGAAGTCGGCACCTCGAAGAAGCACATCGAGCAGCGCACCACCCGCAAGCGCCCGGTCGCGGCGAGCTGAGGAGAGATCTGATGGCCTGGACCCGCGAACAGATGGCCGCCCGCGCCGCCAAGGAATTGCGCGACGGCTTCTACGTCAATCTCGGCATCGGCATTCCGACGCTGGTGTCGAACTACATTCCGGACGGCGTCGACGTCGTGCTGCAGAGTGAAAACGGCATGCTCGGCATGGGCCCGTTCCCCTACGAGGGTGACGAAGATCCGGACCTGATCAATGCCGGCAAGCAGACCGTCACCGAGCTGCCGACCACCAGCTACTTCTCGTCCGCCGACTCGTTCGCGATGGTTCGCGGCGGCCACATCGATCTGTCGATCCTCGGCGCCATGCAGGTCGCCCAGAACGGCGACCTCGCCAACTGGATGATCCCCGGCAAGATGGTCAAGGGCATGGGCGGCGCCATGGACCTCGTCGCCGGCGTCAAGCGCGTCGTCGTGGTGATGGAGCACTCCGCCAAGGACGGCCCCAAGCTGCTCAAGCAATGCAACCTGCCGCTGACCGGCCAGCGCGTCGTCGACATGGTGGTCACCGACCTCGCGGTTTTCACCATCGACAAGCACGGCAACGACGGCATGGCTCTCATCGAACTCGCCGACGGCGTGACGCTGGACGAGGTCAAAGCCAAGACCGAAGCCGACTTTCGCGTGGCGCTGAAGAACGCGTAGTTCGGGGCTTTCGAACCAAAGGGTGGGCAAAGGCGCGCAGCGCCGTGCGCACGCGACTACGTTCTTGGAATTTCATGCAAGCCGGTCGTGGGCACGCTTCGCTTTGCCCACCCTACGATCGACCCTAGCGGCCGCTACTTCAACCGCTCCAGCAGAGCCAAAAACTCCGCGCGCTCGTCCTTGGTGAGCGGCGACAGCGTTTCGCGGGTGATATCGTGGGCCAGCGGGATCGAGCGCTCGGTCAGCGCGGCACCGGTTGGGGTCAGCGCCACCAAGAGGCGGCGGCCGTCTTCGGGATCGGGGCTGGTCTCGACCAGATCGCGCTTCATCAGGCGGTCGACAACGCCCTTGATCGTGGCGGCGTCCATCGCAGTGTAGCGGCCGAGCAGGTTCTGCGAGCACGGCCCGACTTCGTAGAGCTTGGACAGCGCCGCCCACTGCGTCATCGTCAGGTCTTCGCCCATCTGGGCGACAAAGATCGTGGCATGACGCTGCAGCACCTGCCGCAGCACGAAGCCGACCTGGCTGTCGAGCAAGTAGCTGGGCTTGCTCCGCCGGCGCTTCACCAAAGCTTCTGATCTCGTGGCCAATGTCCCGTCTTTCGTGCCGTCGGTTTACACCGCGAGGTAAGCGTCGCGAACTTCGGGATGCGCTTCGAGTTCGGCGATCGTGCCGGAGAATCGCATGCGCCCCTTTTCGATGATATAGGCGCGGTCGCAGATCAGCTTGGCGAAATGCAAATTCTGCTCCGAAATGACGATGCTCAGCCCTTCGCGCTTCATCGCCAGGATGGCGTCGGCCATCTGCTCGACGATCTTCGGCGCGAGACCTTCGGACGGCTCGTCGAGCAGCACCAGCGACGGATTGCCCATCAGGGTGCGGCCGATACTGAGCATCTGCTGCTCGCCGCCGCTCATCTCGCCGCCGAGCCGCTTGCGCATTTCGCCGAGATTTGGAAACAGCGTGTAGATGCGGTCCTGCGACCACGCAGCGACGCCCTCGCGCGGCTTCTGCCGGCCGACCTCGAAGTTTTCCTCGACGGTGAGGTCGGTGAAGATGCGGCGATCCTCCGGCACGTAGCCGAGGCCGCGCCGCACGATCTCGTAGGACGGCAGCCGCGAGATATCTTCGCCCTCGAACTTGACCTGACCGGAGCGGCCGGAGACGAGACCCACCACGGAGCGAAACGTCGTGCTCTTGCCGGCGCCGTTACGGCCGAGCAGGGCGACGACTTCGCCTTTGCCGACCTCGAGAGCGACGTCGAACAGGATGTGGGCGCGGCCATAGAAGCTGTTCAGCCCCGCTACTTCGAGCTTCATGACACGGCCTCTTCGCGGTGCTTGGCGTCGTACAGCAGTCCCTCGCCGAGATAGATCGCCTGGACGTGCGGATCGCGGCGCACTTCCTGCGGGGTGCCGCGAGCGATCAGTTCGCCGCGATTCAACACCATCACCTCGTCGGCGTGTTCGAACACCACGTCCATATCGTGTTCGGTGAACAGCACGCCGATGTCCTTGGCGCGGGCGATGCCGGCGGTCAGCCTCATCAGCTCGACGCGCTCCTTCGGCGCCATGCCGGCGGTCGGCTCGTCCATCAGCAAGAGCTTCGGCTGATTGGCGAGGGCGACTGCGAGTTCGAGCCGCTTGAGATCGCCGTAAGCGAGCTCGCCGCACGGCCGGTCGGCCTGCTGCGTCATGCCGACGAGATCGAGCAGGCGGTCGGCTTCGTCCCGGTGGCTGGCGCCCGCATAGCCCAGCATCGACCATAGCCGGCTGTGATAGGACAAGAGCGCGACCTGAACATTCTCGCGCACGGTCATCGACGAAAACGTCGCGGTGATCTGGAAGGTGCGGCCGACGCCGCGGCGCCACACCGCGCGCGGCGGCAGGCCGACAATCTCTTCGCCAGCGATGCGGATCGAGCCGGCGTCGGGCTCGATCTGGCCGTTGAGCATGTTGAAGCAGGTGCTCTTGCCGGCGCCGTTAGGGCCGATCAGCGCGAGGATCTGGCCGGCCTGCACGGCGAACGAGACGCCCTTCACCGCGTGCACGCCGGAATAGGACTTCACCAGTCCGCTGACTTCGAGGAGCGCGGTCATTCGGCTGCCTTCATGTTGATGCCGAGCGAGTCCGGAACGTCGGCGCCGGTCGGCGTGCGCGGACGGCGATGGCGGATGTGCTCGATGAAGCCGACGATGCCCTTGGGCGAGGCGACGACCAGCAGCACGATGATGGCGCCGAGAATGAGCTTGGACAGATCGGTCTGGCTCATCAGCCAGATCGCCAGCGCCTTGTAGACGATGGCGCCGACGACTGCGCCCGACACTGTCTCGATGCCGCCGAGCAGCACCATCACCAGGCCGTCGACCGAGATCGGGATGGCGAGCGAGTCGGGAAACACCGAGCCCTTGAGGAATGCGAACAGTGCGCCGGCCAGTCCGGCGAACGTTCCGGACACCACGAAGGCGGCCCATTGCACCGACTTACGATTGATGCCGATGGCGTCGGCGCGCAGCGTGCTGTCCCGCGCGGCGCGCAGGCCGAAGCCGAACGGCGAGAACACCAGCATGCGCAGCAGCGCGACGCCGACGACCGCGATGCCGAGCGTCAGCCAGAAGAAACCCTGCGGGCTCGACGCCCAGCGCGCCGGCCAGATGCCGAGCAGCCCGTTGTCGCCGCCGGTGACCTCGACCCATTGGAACGTTACCGACCAGATGATCTGGGCGAAGGCCAGCGTCAGCATGGCGAAGTACACGCCGGTCAGGCGGACGCAGAACCAGCCGGACACGATGGCGCCGAGCATGCCGAACAGCGGGCCGATGAGCAGCGCCACGCCCATCGGCGCACCGAGGAATTTCACCGCGAACGCCGCGCCGTAAGCGCCGAGGCCGAAATAGGCGGCGTGGCCGAACGAAGCGAGGCCGCCGACCGTCATCATGAAGTGCAGGCTGGAGGCGAACAGCACGAACACCAGGATTTCCGAGCCGACGCTGAGCGTGTAGTCGCCGGCGAACAGCGGCAGCAGCGCCGCCATCGCCACGATCAGCGCGACCCCGATGCGCTCGATCTGCGTCATCGGCTTCCACGGCCGGAACGATAGCCCCGCGGCGGCGCGCGGCGCCCGCTCGGGCTTGCCGAGCAGGCCGAACGGCCGCACCACCAGCACCACCGCCATCACCAGGAACACCGCGATCAACGAGATTTTCGGCAGCACCAGGATGCCCAGCGCGTTGAGCTCGGACACCAGCACGGCGGCGAAGAACGCGCCGGTCACCGAACCGAGGCCGCCGATCACCACGACGACGAACACCTCGACGATGATCGACAGGTCCATCGCATGGGTGACGGTGGTGCGGGGTATCTGCAGCGCGCCGCCGAGTGCGGCGAGGAAAACACCGAGAGCGAACACGCTGGTGAACAGCCACTTCTGATTGACGCCGAGGCAGGCGACCATGTCGCGGTCCTGCGTGGCGGCGCGCACCAGCACGCCCCAGCGGGTGCGGTGAAACAGCAGCCACAACAGGCCGAGTACCAACGGGCCGAGCACGATCAGCAACGCGTCGTAGCTCGGGATGCGGCGGCCGAACAGTTCGAAGGCGCCGGTGAAGCCCGGGGCGCGCGGGCCCATCAGATCGTCGGGCCCCCAGATCAGCACGACGAGGTCCTGCACCATCAGGGTGACGCCGAACGTGGCGAGCAATTGAAACAACTCCGGCGCCTGATAGATGCGCCGCAGCAGCACCATCTCCATCAGCGCGCCGAGCGCGGCGACGATCAGGCTGGCGACGACGAGGCCGCCCCAGAAGCCGAGCGGACCGGCGAAACGGCTGGTCAGTGTGTAAGCCATATAGGCGCCGAGCATGTAGAACGCGCCGTGGGCGAAGTTCACGATGCGGGTGACGCCGAAAATGATCGATAGGCCAGACGCGACGAGGAAGAGCGACGCTGCGCTGGCAAGTCCGCTGAGGGCCTGGACCAGAAGGAGTTCCACGTTCGCGCCTTTCGTTGCCGTCTGGGTAGCGACGATCATGTGCCGACCGCCGGAGCCTTACGAGGCGGAGCGTGGACGCTCCGCCTCGCGTGATGCATTGGTTAGTTGGCCGGACGCAGCTTGGCGGCGTCGGCTTCGCTCGGCAGATAGTCGGCGCCCTTCTTGAAGGCGAAATCGACCATCACGCCCTTGCCGTCCTTCTTGGCGGTCTTGCCCACATAGGCACCGAGCGTCGATTGGTGATCGGCGGCGCGGTACACGATCGGACCGAACGGCGTGTCGACCTTGAGGCCCTTCATGGCCTTGACCAGGCCGGCTGTGGAGTGATCGTCGGTGGCGTTGAGGACGGCGGCGATCGACTTGACGGTCGAGTAGCCGACGACCGAGCCGAGCCGCGGATAGTCCTTGTAGGCCGCCTGATAGGCGTCGAGGAACGCCTGATGTTCGGGCGTCTTGATGCCGTACCAGGGATAGCCGGTGACGATCCAGCCTTCCGGCGTCTCGTCCTTCAGCGGATCGAGATATTCCGGCTCGCCGGTGAGATAGCTCACGACCGAGCGGTTCTGGAACACGCCGCGGGTGTTGCCTTCGCGGACCAGCTTGACGAGATCGCCGGCGAAGGTGGCGTTGAGGATGGCGTCCGGCTTGGCGGCGTCGATCGCCTGCAGCACCGGGCCGGCGTCGATCTTGCCGAGCGGCGGCCATTGTTCGGCGACGAACTCGACGTCGGGCCGCTTCTTGGTCAGCAGTTCTTTGAAGACCGCCACGAAGGATTGGCCGAATTCGTAATTCGGCGCGATCGTCGCCCATTTCTTGGCCGGAAGCTTGGCGGCTTCCTCGGCCAGCATAGAGGCTTGCATGTAGTTGGAGGGGCGCAGCCGGAAGGTGTAGTCGTTGCCCTTCGACCAGACGATCGCGTCGGTCAGCGGCTCGGCGGCGATGTAGAGGATCTCCTTCTGCTTGGCGAAATCCGACAGCGCCAGGCCGATATTGGAGAGGAATCCGCCGGCGATCAGCACGACGCCATCGCGCGATACCAATTCGTTGGCGGCGGTCACTGCGTCGCCCGGCTTGCCGCCATCGTCTTTGGTGATGACGACCAGCTTCTTGCCTTTGATGCCGCCGGCATCGTTGATCTGCTTCAGCGCCAGCTCCATGCCCTTGCGATAGGGCTCGGTGAAGGCCGGCAGAGCCGAGTAGGAATTGATCTCGCCGACCTTGATTTCGCCCTGCTGGGCATGTGCGGCGCCAGACGCGATTAGCAACGCCGACAACGCCAGTCCTGCTACGTATTTCATCCGTTCAAGCCCTCCTGTTTCGATTCAGCCCAGTTCAACGCAGTCCGTCTTCACCCCTGATCTCGGCGGTCGTCAGCCCGCCGACGCGCGGCAAAGGACGACCCGAGTCGGTCACCGCCACCGCGACGACGATTTCATTGGCGCGCGGCGCATCCGGTACGTTGACCTGCATGCCGTTGAAATGGCTGCGCACGAACGCCGCATCCTTGTGACCGAGCGGAATATCGAGTTCGGCGCCGAGCCCTCCGCGGCGCTTCGACGACGGGATCAACGCGGCGCCCTTGCCGAGCACCTTGCGGACCGGCGCGCCCATTTTCGGGTGCAGCAGCGCGGCGGCATGTTCGAGCTCGCCGTTCTCGCCGACCAGCGCGGCTTTGCCGTAGCTTTCGGCTTTGCTGCCCTCGATGCCGAGCGCCGCCACGGCCTTCGCGGCAAGGAGGCCGCCGAGCTCGTCGCCGATCTCGATCAGCTCGGACAGGTCTTCGACGTAGCGGCCGGCGAACGGGTTCTCGATCACCGCGATCGCCGCGGCCTGCCGCGTCGGCGGCGTCACCGTGCGGCCCATCTCGGTCAACGTCTCTTCGAGGACGACGACGATCTTGCGGATCTTGGCTTTCATCGCAGTCCGTCCTCGCCCTTGATATCAGCCGCCGCCAGTCCGCCGACGCGCGCATGGACGCGCGGGCCGCAGCTCATCACCAGCACCAGCGCGATCTCGTCCGCTTTCGGCGCGTCCGGCACGCCGACTTCCATGGCGTCGAAGTGACTGCGCACGTAGGAGGCGTTGGTGTGGGTGATCGGCACGTCGAGCCGCGTGCCGGGACCGCCGACCTTCTTGGTCGAAGGCACGATCGCCTTGGCGTCGCCGAGGATTTCGCGCATCGCGTAGCCGCCCGGCACGTGCCACAGCGCACCGTGTTCGAGCTCGCCGGCGGCGCCGACGATGGCCCCCTTGCCGTAGCCGTCGATCGTCTTGGCATCGCCACCCAGCGCCTGCAGCAGCTCGTTAGCGAGCGCGATGCCCAGCGGCGTGAGATCGTCCATGAAGCCGACGATCTGTTCGACATAGCGGCCGGCGAACGGGTTCTCGATCACCGCGATGATGGCGCCGCGCTTGCGCGGGCTCGCCGCGACCGGGCCGCCTTCGTGAAACACCTCTTCGGTGATCAGCAGCTTCTTGCGGACTTTGACTTCAGGCATCGACGAGTTCCAGGTGCGATTGAAGGAGTAGGCCGTTGGTTGCGCCGGTGCTGACGCAGTCACCCTGCAAATGCAGTGCCGCGTCGCAGATCAGGCCGCGTGATACGAGATTGTTTGCCACCGCCAGACCAGCGGCGAGTGCGGCGGCGCGTTCGCGCGCCGAGAATGTCGGCACATCGCGCGTGACGCGGAGCGAGCCGAGGTCGTTGTCGGGCTGCAACTCGCACGCCGCTTCGCGCACGATGCCCGGATGGTCAGGCAGGTCGACCGCATTGGCGATGACAGTGGCGGCGGCATCGGCCATCGCGGCGGTGGGTGCCAGCACGGTCACCGCATCGGCGATGCCGAGCGAGAAGCTGCGTCCGCGCCAGCCGCTGGTCGCGATACCGCGGGCTGGACCGGCGGCATCGAGCGTCGCGGTGCCGACGATCTGCGGCCGATCCGGCCTTGCCACGAGACCGACCGTGTAGCTGCTACCCGCCGGCAGATGCAGCGCGATGTCTCCGCCGTTGTTGACATAGGCGCGGTCGATGCCGGGACCGATCAGCGCCTGCAGAACATGTTCGGCGACCGCGCCGGCGACCGCCGCCATCGGAGTGATGAAAATATCCGCGGCAAACGGCGCGACGGCTTCGGCCATGCGCCGTGCGACGGGATGCGCGAAGGGTAGGGGCTCGGCGCCGGCCGGCTTGCGCAGGCCGGCGAGCTCGGCGCACAGCGCATCGAGTAGTCCAGAGAGCCGGTGTGCGGCGCGGGCGAAAGCGGCCTGCACGGCGCGCGGCTCTCCGCTGGCTTCGATGATCAGGTCGATCGGCCCGTCATTGAGATGCAGCCGCCGTCCGTCCGCAAGCAGCGCCGCTTGCATCGCGCGTCCTGAAACAGCTGAGGGAAGCGGCGACGCGGCGGCCATGGCTCACCCGAACGATCGTTTGGCGCCGTTCGGCGACAGCGGCCACGGATTGTCGGCGTGCGGCGCGATGGCGCGCTGGCTGTCGTCGGCCTTCATCGACGACACGCGGCGGACTTCGTCCATGTGGCCGCCGAGTTCGGCGTAGTCCGACAGCCGCAGCGTGAACTCGATCGGCGCGACGAGAGCGGGCGTCGGCACGTAGCCGAAGGCGTTCTCCGGCATGCGCATTACGTCGACCATGAAGGTGATGCCGCCGCCGGGATAGACATACACCGGCGCGCCGCCGCAGGTGACGTAGGTCAGCGCGTCCTTCACCGAGCGGGTGAGGCGGACAGGATCCTCGGTGACGCCTGAGCGTAGCGAGCCACCGGCGCCGGCCATGAACAGCACCGTCGACAGCGCCGGTTCGCAATTGTCGCGGATGCGGGCGCAGGAGGCGACAAGGCCGGGCGGCATGTCCTTCGGCTGCGGAACCAGATTGTCGTCGAGCTCGAAGTAAGCGGCGTGCTCGCCGGTGGTCGAGATGAAGAACAGCCGCAGCCCCGGCCATGCCACCTTCTTGTCGAACGGGCCGATGATCGACAGCGGATCGGAAATGTTTGTGCCGCCCCAGCCGGTGCCGGGCTCGGCGACCTGGAAGTAACGGCCGGGCGTCGAGCGCCGGCCTTTCATCTTGATGCCGGTATCCGGCACGCCGAGCAGCTTGCCGGCCTGATGTTCGGACAACACGCCGGTGATGTGATCGTCGACCACGACGACTTCGTCGACCTGTCCGTACCACTGCTTGGCGAACATGCCGATAGTGGCCGAGCCGCAGCCGACGCGCATGCGCTCCTCGGTGATGCCGTTGACGATCGGCGCCTTGCCGGCCTGCACCACCACGGTGGAACCGCCATCGATCGTCAGTTCGACCGGCTTGCGATTGCACAAATCGAGCAGCACGTCGCAGGTGACGCGGCCTTCCTTCTTGCCGCCGCCGGTGAGGTGATGCACGCCGCCGAGCGACAGCATCTGCGAGCCGTATTCCGAGGTAGTGACGTGGCCGACCGCTTCGCCGTCGGCGCGCACCACGGATTGTTCGGGGCCGAGGAAGCGGTCGGTGTCGATCTTCACCTTGACGCCGCAATAGCTGAAGATGCCCTCGGTCACGACCGTCACCATGTCGACGCCGCTGACTTCGGAGGCGACGATGAACGGCGCGGGCTTGTAGTCCGGATAGGTGGTGCCGGCGCCGATCGCTGTGACGAAGGTGTGGCCTTCGGCGATCAGCTTGCCGTCCCACGAGCCGTCGCGATGGAACGGCACCACGGCGCCGCCTTCGGCAAGCGTGCGGTCGAGCAGCACGTGCGGATCGACGCGCACCAATTCGCCGGCATTGTTGGCGTAGCGATCGCAGGCGCCGCTCATCCCCGGCTTGATGTAGCACATCACCGGGCAGGCATCGCAGCGTATCCGGCCGTCGCTCGCCGGGCCTGCGCTGGTCACGTCGTCCTGCATCCGCTTCCGGCCTCGCTGCGAACCGGGAAAACCCGGCCGGTCCAATTTGTATGTATACGAATGAAATCGCCAGCCCGGCGACAAGTCAAGCACAACGAATAAGCATGCACTGCACAAACTCACATCGCGCTGCACACGGCGCTTGACGATATTCATTGGTACAGAAACAATCCTCCGAACGTTCCGGGTAGCGCTTAGGATCGGCCTTGCTGCGACGACCGATGATCAACCTGACAGGAATAAGCCGCGCCGCTGCAGACGAGCCTTCGGTGATGAGGCGCGGCTGATGCAAGCGGATCTTGGCGATACTGTTGCCTTCACCGTCAACGGCACGCCGTGCCGTTTCGACCTGCCGCGCGACACCAAGTTGATCTACGTGCTGCGCAACGATCTTGGGCTGAATGGGCCGAAGTTCGGCTGCGGCCTCGGCGAATGCGGCGCCTGTACGGTGCTGGTCGACGGCGTTCCGGCGCGCTCCTGCGTGCTCACGCTGAAGACGGTGGAAGGGCGGTCAATCACCACGCTCGAAGGTCTGGGCTCGCTCGCGGCGCTGCATCCTGTGCAGAAGGCGTTCATCGATGCCCAGGCGGCGCAGTGCGGCTATTGTCTCAACGGGATGATCATGACAGCGACGGCGCTGCTGGCGCGCAATCCGCATCCGACGCTCGATCAGGTGCGCGAAGCGCTCCGCTACAATCTGTGCCGCTGTGGCACGCATGTCGAAATCCTGAGCGCCGTGATGGCGGCAGCCGGCGTCCCGCAGGCCGCCGCGCTGGTGGATGAAGCCGCGCGCGGCGAGGCGTCATGAGCGAGCCGACACCGTCACCGAACGAACTCCTCGGCCGCGACGGCACGCTCGCCGTGCTGCGGCCGTCGCAGCACGTCAAAGGTCTGGTGCCGACGGCGCCACCGCCGGACGGCGCGCTCGACCTCTTCGTGTTCCTCGACGATGGTGGTCAGGTGCTGGCGTTCAGCGGCCATGTCGATCTCGGCACCGGTATTCGCACCGCCTTCGCGCAGATCGTCGCCGAAGAACTCGACGTGCCGTTTGGCCGCGTCACCATGGTGCTCGGCCACACCTCGGGGACGCCGAACCAGGGCGCGACCATCGCCAGCGACAGCATCCAGGTCACCGCGGTGCCGCTGCGCAAGGCGGCGGCGCAGGCGCGGCGGCATCTGGTCGCACGCGCGGCCGAACTGCTGGACGTGCCTGTGGATGAGCTCACCGTCACCGACGGCGTGGTGCATCCGTGCGATGGTCGCAACGTTGGCCTTTCCTACACCGAGCTATTGAAGGGCCGACAGGACCGGCTGATGCTGGCCGACGACGTCGCGCTGAAGCCCGTCGCCGAGCATCGTATCGTCGGTCAGCGCATGCCGCGAGTCGATATTCCGGCCAAGGCGACCGGCGACTTTGTCTACGTCCACGACGTCCGTGTGCCAGGAATGCTGCACGGCCGCGTGGTGCGGCCGCCTTATGCCGGCATCGACGCCGGGCCGTTCATTGCTAACAGCCTGATCAAAGTGAACGAAGCTTCGGTCGCGCATATTCGCGGACTCGTCGCGGTCGTGACGATGCGCGATTTCGTCGGCGTTGTCGCCGAGCGCGAGGAGCAAGCCATCGAGGCCGCGCGGCTGCTCGAGGTCGAGTGGAAGCCGCCGCCGCCGCTGCCCGACCTGAACGACCTCGCCACCGCACTCCGCGCCAATCCGGCGACGCCGCGCACGCTGCACGAGCGCGGCGACGTCGAGCGTGCGCGCGCCGACGCCGCGGTGCCGCTCGATCGCAGCTATGTCTGGCCGTATCAGATGCACGGCTCGATCGGGCCGTCCTGCGCGGTCGCCGATGTCCAGGGCGGCTTCGCCCGCGTCTGGGCCGGCACGCAGAATCCTTATCCGCTGCGGCTCGATCTCTCGATTTTGCTCGGCTTTCCCGAGCAGAACATCGAGGTGCTGCGCTTCGAGGCCGCCGGCTGTTACGGCCGCAACTGCGCCGACGATGTCGCCGCCGACGCTGCGCTGCTGTCGCAGGCGGTAGGGCGACCGGTGCGCGTCCAGCTCACGCGCGAGCAGGAGCACGCCTGGGAGCCCAAGGGCGCCGCGCAGCTAATGGAGATTTCGGGCGGCCTCAATGCCGACGGCAGTCCGGCGGCCTACGACTTCGCGACGCGCTACCCGTCGAACGCCGCGACGACGCTGGCGCTTCTGCTCACCGGCCGGGTGCCGGCGGACAATCCGGTGTTCGAGATGGGCGATCGCACCGCGATCCCGCCTTACGCCTACGACAACATCCGCGTCAAAGTGCACGACATGGCGCCGATCGTGCGGGCGGCGTGGCTGCGCGGCGTCTCGGCGCTGCCGAATTCGTTTGCGCACGAGAGTTACATCGACGAGCTCGCGACCGAGGCCGGCGTCGATCCGGTCGAGTATCGGCTGCGCTATCTGCACGATCCGCGCGCCGTCGATCTGGTCAAGGAAGTTGCCGCGCGCTCGGGCTGGGTGCATCGCACCGGGCCGCGCCGCGAAGTCGTCGAGGGTGATGTCACGCGCGGCCAGGGCTTCGCCTACGCGCTGTATGTGCACTCCAAGTTTCCCGGCTACGGCGCGGCGTGGTCGGCCTGGGTCGCCGATGTCGAAGTCAACAACGCGACCGGTGACGTGGCGGTGAAGCGGGTGGTGGTGGGCCAGGATTCCGGACTGATGATCAATCCCGCCGGGATCGAGCACCAGATCCACGGCAACGTCATCCAGTCGACCAGCCGCGCGCTGAAGGAAGAAGTCAGCTTCACCGGCACGGCGGTGGCCGACAAGGAGTGGGGCGCTTATCCGATCCTGACGTTCCCCGAAGTGCCGGTGATCAACGTCGTGCTGATGCCGCGGCCCGACGATCCGCCGCTCGGCTCCGGCGAGTCGGCGTCGGTGCCGTCGGCCGCCGCCATCGCCAACGCGATCTTCGACGCCACCGGCGTGCGGCTGCGCGAGCCGCCATTCACGCCGGAGCGCGTCCGTGCTGCTCTCGGCCGGCCGCTGCCGCCGCCCGAGCCGCCAGCGCCGCCGAAGAAGAAGTCGTGGTTCGCGCTCGCCGGCGCGGCGCTCGCCGGAGCGCTCGGCATGGCGGCGCTGGCGCTGCCGATCCGCGGCGCGATCGCGCCGATCACGCCGCCCGATCCGGCGTCGTTCTCCGCCGACATGATCGCGCGCGGCGCGCAGCTCGCCGGCCTCGGCGGCTGCATGACCTGCCACACGCTGCCCGGCGGCGTCGCCAATGCCGGCGGCCGTCCGATCGAGACGCCGTTCGGTACGGTTTATTCGACCAATCTGACGCCAGATCCTGAAACCGGCATCGGCGCCTGGTCCTACGCGGCGTTCGAGCGCGCGATGCGCGAGGGTATCGGGCGCGATGGCTCGCATCTCTATCCGGCTTTTCCCTACGCGTCGTTCACCCACACCTCCGACACCGACCTGCAGGCGCTGTACGCGTATCTGATGAGTCAGCCGGCGGGAAG
>NZ_BADD01000491.1 GCF_000333455.1 Rhodopseudomonas sp. B29 | reverse complement strand
AAAATTCTGGAATCCGAGTTGCACGATGCCCTCACCCATCCTTCGACGGACGAGGTGCGTATCGCCGGAACTCAAGCGCCGCAAGCTGATGTTCGGGACCAGATCGCCCAAGCTCAGACAATCCTCCGACCGTCCCTCCATTAATCATTCCCTCGCTCAGCAGCACCGGCCACCGGCCCGTGACGCTCATGCAGCGTCGCGCGGCCGTCCCCGGCTGGGGTTTCGCAGCTTCGCTCAACCTACTCTCGGCGAGCTGATTGGCGTGCCTGTTGCTACGCTCCGTAACTGATCGGCTGGGAGATCAGGATGCGAGCGCCGCGACGTGGTCGGCGATCGCCAGCGACGCGGTCAGCCCCGGTGACTCGATCCCGAACAAATTGATCAGTCCGCCGACGCCGTGCTGTTGCGGCCCCTGGATGACGAAGTCCTGCACCGCGACTGCCGGCGGCACGATCTTGGGCCGAATGCCGGAGTAAGCCGGTTGCAGCGCGCCGTCAGGCAGCTCCGGCCAGTACTTGCGGATCGCCGGATAGAACCGCGCCGACCTTGCCGGGTCGACTTCGTAGTCCATCGTCTCGACCCATTCGACATCGGGGCCGAACCGCGCCTGACCGGCGAGGTCGAGCGTCAGATGAACGCCGAGTCCGCCGGGCTCCGGAACCGGATAGATCAGCCGCGAGAACGGCGCCCGTGTACTACAACTAAAGTAGTTCCCTTTCGCGTAGTAGCCGCTCGGCACCTGATCGGTCGGCATTGCGTCGATCGCGCGCGCCAGCGCAGGCGCGCCGTGTCCTGCGGCGTTGATCAGGAGCCGGCAACCCAGCGTCATCGGGTCTGCGCCGCCGACGTCGAGCGCGAAGCCGTCGTCGGTCTTGCGTGCGTTCAGCAATGGTGAATGAAACGCGAAGGCGGCGCCGGCCTCCTCGGCGTCACCACGTAGCGCCAGCATGTAGCCGTGGCTGTCGATGATGCCGGTCGAGGGTGACAGCAGCGCGGCGACGCAAGCGAGCGACGGTTCCAAGGCCTGCGCCTCGGGACCGCTCAGCGCCTGCAGATCATCGACGCCGTTGGCTTCCGCATGGGCGCGGATCGCCGCCAGCCGCTCGGCTTCATGCGCCGTCGTGGCGACGATCAGCTTGCCGCAATTCCGATGCGGCACGCCATGGTCGGCGCAATAGGCGTAGAGCGCGCGCTTGCCGCGGACGCAGAGCTCCGCCATCAGGCTGCCGGCGCGGTAATAAATTCCGGCGTGGATTACCTCGCTGTTGCGCGCCGAGGTGACGGTGCCGACGGTCTCAGCCTCTTCGAGCACGATGACCTCGCGGCCCGCTTGTGCCAAAGCGCGCGCGATCGCCAGACCGACCACGCCGGCACCGGCGACCACGCATTCAACCTCGTCCATCGCACCCACCATTCCAAAAAGTTCAACGCGTTATCACGGGATTAACCACTGTCCGTCAATTGATGAAAATTGTGTCAGAGGTGCCGTGCGCGGATGTGGTGTTTACGTGATCCAAACCCGTGCTGATTGAATATCCGGCCGAAATCTCCGGGTGGTTACATGGCGGTGAGGAAGCGGCAGGCCGGCGGGGTTACATTGTGGTTTGTGGCGGTCCTCTGCGTGACAGCGCAGGCGACTGGTGCGCAGGCTGCCTCCGGCTTCGTAGCCCCAAGTCAAATCGGCGGGCTTGATCCCGAACTCGTCTGGGAACTCCTGATCGGCGGTTTCGTGCTCGCCTGTTTCACCAGCGCCATCGCGCTGTGGGCGACCTCGCTGCTGCGACGGCAGCGCCGGTCTCAACTCCGCAAGAACATCCTGGTCGATTCGGTGCTCAACAAGCTGCGCCAGGGCGTGGTGATCGTCGACGCCAGGGGCCGCGTCGTATTCTGCAACGATCGCTATCTGGATATCTATGGGCTGAAGCGCGCCGACGTTCGTTATGGCATCACCGGCCGCGAATTGCTGGAGCTGCGCCGGGCCCGCGGTCAGGTCGACGTCAGCAACGACGAATTCACCCGCCAGGTCCATTCGGCTGACGGCTATGTCAGCGAGCTGCCGGATGGTCGGTCGGTGCAGATCAAGTTCTCTCGGCTCGCCAATGGCGGCACCATCGCCACCCACGACGACTGCACCGAGCTGCGCCGGTTGTCGAAGCAGCTCACCACCACCAAACAGTCCTG
>NZ_BADD01000492.1 GCF_000333455.1 Rhodopseudomonas sp. B29 | reverse complement strand
CCGCGGCCTGGGCGCCTTTGGCGAAGGCATAAAGCCGATCTGGGGTGCGGTGGGCGGAGACGATTTGCGCCTCATGGGCGACGCCGAGCGCTGTGAGCGTGTCGGCGGCGTGCCGCATCGTCTCCCAGTCCGACTGACTGCCCATGATGATCGCGACGGGGGCTGACATGAAACCGATTCTTTCGGGAATCCATAAAGATAGGCGGCAACTATAGTGGCCGCCGCTGGCGCGGCCAAGGCGCCCGGAATGCACTATCCTTTCTGGGTGAAGAGCGGCAAGTGTTGTCGCGGTCCCGCGGCTGATTCTGATGAAAAAGAAACCCCTCCGTTCCGCTTCCCAGAGCCCGCGCCGGGCCGGCAAGGCCGCTCCTGTGGTTCCCGCGGCCAAGAAGCGCCAGCCTTCACCGGGGGGAGTACCGCGCCCAATCGCCCCACAAGCGGCGGTGGGACGGCTGCCCTCCGATGCCGAGGGCAAGATTCGCCGCCTGAAGGCCCAGCTCGCGGCGGCGCTGGCGCAGATCGACGAACTCCGCGCCTCCGCAGATACCGATTTCCTGCTCGGCATCGCCAACCGCCGCGGTTTCGAGCGCGAGCTCAACCGGGCGCTGGCCTATATCAAGCGCTACGCCGCCTCCGGTGCGCTGGTGATGCTCGACGTCGATGGACTCAAGCCGGTCAACGATACGCTGGGGCACGCCGCCGGCGATGCAGTCCTGAAGGCCGTCACCGAAGCGCTGCTGCGTCATGTCCGTGCTTCGGATTTGATCGGCCGGCTCGGCGGCGACGAATTCGCGCTGCTGCTGTGGAATCTCGACGAGGCGGCGGCCCGCACCAAGGCCGACGCGCTGGAAGCAACCATCGACCGGCTGACCATCCAGTTCGGCAATGACACCATCAGGGTCGGGATTTCGGCCGGGGTGGCGATGCTGGCAGGCGACATGGAGCCCGCCGCCGCGATGGAAGCGGCCGACCGGGCGATGTATGCGCGCAAGGCGCTACGCCGCGGACAGGGCGCTCCGTCGCGGCCCGTCGCCGCTACGCGATGATGTCGGGGGTGATCTGATCTTCGATGAAGGCGATGCGGTCGCGCAACTGCAGCTTGCGCTTCTTCAGCCGCTGCAGCCTGAGCAGATCGGGGGCAGGGGAGTGCTGCAGGGCATCGATCGCCGCGTCGAGATCGCGGTGCTCTTGTTGCAGCCTCGCCAGTTCGGCGCTGAGCTCGCGCTCGTCTTCGTCGGTCATGATTCAAGGTACTTGAAACAGGCGCAGTGGCGGGGTGCCCTACGCCGAGCGGGTGACGTTCGGGTCAGGCGCAGCATGACTTATCGTCAAACCGTCATTCTGCTCCAGCTTTTTGTTGGAGCCCGCTCACTCCGGGGAACAGATCTGCCGATCGGGACCGTGCACCAACGAACCGAGTATCACCTTTGCGGCGGAACGGAGCAAGCGGCGCAGCGCGACGGTGCGGCGGTCTGCAACCTTCGTTAGGTGAATAATCCGCAAACGAAATCGGGTTTTG
>NZ_BADD01000493.1 GCF_000333455.1 Rhodopseudomonas sp. B29 | reverse complement strand
GGATGGCGCTTCGCTTATCCGCCCTACGGTGCTGCCGCTTTCACATACATCGACGTCATGGCCGGGCTCGTCCCGCCTGCGCGGCCGAAGCCGCTTCGGCGCGGCGAAGGCCCGGCTATTGACGTCTTGGGCTTTCGCTCCGCTGCAGAGGCGTGGATGCCCGGCACAAGGCCGGGCGTGACGCAGCATGGAGCACAAACAAAAACGCGAGCCTTGCGGCCCGCGTTTTTCAAACTCGGCAGATGCTTCGAAGCGATCAGCGCGGGCCGCGGGGACCGGCGCCAGCACCGGCAGCAGCTGCGCCGGGACGACCGCGGTCGGCGCCGAACGCCGGCTTCGGCTTCATCGGCAGCAGGCCTTCGCGCTGCAGCTTCTTGCGGGCCAGCTTGCGGGCGCGGCGCACGGCTTCGGCCTTTTCACGGGCCTTCTTCTCGGACGGCTTCTCGTAATGACCGCGGAGCTTCATCTCGCGGAAAATGCCCTCGCGCTGCATCTTCTTCTTCAGCGCCTTGAGAGCTTGATCGACGTTGTTATCGCGAACGAGAACCTGCACGCGGCATCCTCTTCAAAGATCGGATCGGAATTTCAGGAACAGGCGGGGCCGACAAAGGCCAGGCCCTCCACCTAGAGGGCGGTGCTGTACCAGATCGGGCCCGGGATGTCCACCACACCCATCGATTAAGTTTTTGCCACCTTCGGCGTTCCACTTTCGGCGGAACGTCAGCTTTTCTTCGGCTGAGAGACCACCGTGACGTGGCCCATCTTGCGGCCCGGCATGGCGAGGCGCTTGCCGTAGAGATGCACGGTGGCGCCGGGCTTGGTCAGCCAGCTGATGTAGTCGTGGACGTCGTCGCCGATCAGGTTCGTCATGGTGACGTCGCCGTGGCGCAGCGGTTGCGCCAGCGGCCAGCCGGCGATGGCGCGGATGTGCTGTTCGAACTGCGAGACCGAGGCGCCGTCGAGCGTCCAGTGCCCCGAATTATGCACCCGCGGCGCGATCTCGTTGACCAGCACCTTAGGCTGCCCGTTCTCCGGCACCACGAACATCTCGACGCCGAGCACGCCCACATAGCCGAGCGCGGTGGCAATGCTGGTGGCGATCCGCCGCGCCTCGGTGGCGACCGACTCGGGCACATTGGCGGGGACGTGCGAGGTCTTGAGGATGTGGTCGCGGTGCTCGTTTTCGGTGAGGTCGTAGCAGACCACCTGACCGTCGGCGCTGCGCGCGGCAATCACCGAGACTTCGCGCTCGAACGGCACGAACGCCTCGAGAATCGCCGCGCGGGTTTCGAGCCGATGCCAGGCAGCGTCGAGATCGTCGCCGGGCCGCAGCATGATCTGGCCCTTGCCGTCGTAGCCGAAGCGGCGGGTCTTCAACACGGCGGGCAGGCCGATCCGCGCCACGGCCTCGTGCAGCATCTGGGGCGAGGTGACGTCCGCATAGGCGGCGGTACCGATGCCGAGCTTGGTAACGAAGTCCTTCTCGGCCAGCCGGTCCTGCGTGGTTTCGAGGATCTTGTGCTCCGGCAGCACCGGCTTGCGCGCCGCCAGCACAAGCGCGGCCGAAGCCGGCACGTTCTCGAACTCGTAGGTGATGACGTCGACTTCCGCGGCGAACATCTCCAGCGCCTCGACATCGGCGAATTCAGCGCAGGGGGCGTTCTGCACCACATC
>NZ_BADD01000494.1 GCF_000333455.1 Rhodopseudomonas sp. B29 | reverse complement strand
TTTGCGCCGATGCGCCGTGCGGCATCAGCAGCGCGGCCACCAGCGCTGCGGTCGGCAAGCCTGCCGACGATCCAAGACGTCCCGTCATCTGCTATCCCGCTGTTGCCGACAGCCCCCGTTGCAAACAGGCCCCCGCGTGGTTTCCATCAGCTTAACAAGGCGTGGGTTTGACGCCAGCGGCAGGCGAAGTGCCGTGCGGCGCAGCGCCGCGCTAGAGCTTGGCCAGCGTCGTTGCGGTCAAATAGATCCCGAGCGCCACCATCGCGATCAGAAACCAGCGCCGGAACGTCTCGGGATGCATCCGCGTCCGCACAGTCTGGCCGATCATCATGCCCGCGAAGGCGGCCGCCATCGCGATGACGGCCGGCACGGCGGTGGCGACCGACAGCAGGCCGGCGCCGGTGAGGTTGAAGGCGAGGGCCAGCGTCGCGACGGTGAAGAACACGCCGAGCGCCTGCACCAGTTCGTCGCGCTCCATGCCGATCGCCTGCATATAGGGCATCGACGGAATCACCTGGATGCCGGTTGCGGCCGAGATCACCCCGGTGACGAGCCCGACCACAGCGCCGAGCCATTTCTCGTGCGGCTGCGGCACCTTGAAATGGATTCGGCTGAGGCCGAGCGCGCCATAGATCACCAGCAGGATGCCGAGCACGACCGTGCCGTCTTTGGCATATGGCCCGGTCATCAGTCCGGCTCCGGCCCGGATGCCGATCGCGGTGCAGACGATCAGCGGCCACAGCCGCCGGATAATGTCCCGGAGATACGGGCCCGCGAAGGTCTGCCAGATGTTGGTGACGATCGCCGGCACCACCACGATGGCGACGGCCTGGGGCGGCGGCATCACGATGGCGAGCAGCCCGATCGCCACCGTCGGCAGGCCGAGTCCAATCACGCCT
>NZ_BADD01000495.1 GCF_000333455.1 Rhodopseudomonas sp. B29 | reverse complement strand
CCGCGAGGCTCTTTGAGGAGGACGACATGAACGAGGTGGTGACGATCCGCGGCAAGGACCGCTACCGTTCCGGCGTGATGGAATACAAGAAGATGGGCTATTGGGAGCCCGACTACGAGCCGAAGGACACCGACGTCATCGCGCTGTTCCGCGTCACGCCGCAGGACGGCGTCGATCCGATCGAAGCCTGCGCGGCGGTCGCCGGCGAAAGCTCGACCGCGACCTGGACGGTGGTGTGGACCGACCGCCTGACCGCGGCCGAGAAGTATCGCGCCAAGTGCTACCGGGTCGATCCGGTGCCGAACGCACCCGGTCAGTACTTCGCCTACATCGCCTACGACCTCGATCTGTTCGAGCCCGGCTCGATCGCCAACCTCACCGCATCCATCATCGGCAACGTGTTCGGCTTCAAGCCGCTGAAGGCGCTGCGCCTCGAGGACATGCGGCTGCCGATCGCTTACGTGAAGACCTTCCAGGGGCCGGCGACCGGAATCGTCGTCGAGCGCGAGCGGATGGACAAGTTCGGCCGTCCGCTACTCGGTGCCACCGTCAAGCCGAAGCTCGGTCTGTCCGGGCGCAACTACGGCCGCGTCGTCTACGAAGCGCTGAAGGGCGGGCTCGACTTCACCAAGGACGACGAGAACATCAACTCGCAGCCGTTCATGCATTGGCGCGAGCGTTTCCAGTATTGCATGGAGGCGGTCAACAAGGCCCAGGCTGCCAGCGGTGAGATCAAGGGCACCTATCTCAACGTCACCGCGGCCACGATGGAAGACATGTACGAGCGTGCCGAATTCGCCAAGGAGCTCGGCTCGATCGTCGTGATGATCGATCTCGTCATCGGCTATACGGCGATCCAGTCGATGGCGAAGTGGGCGCGCAAGAACGACATGATCCTGCATCTGCACCGCGCCGGTCATTCGACCTATACGCGGCAGCGCAATCACGGCGTGTCGTTCCGCGTCATTGCCAAGTGGATGCGGCTCGCCGGCGTCGACCATATCCATGCCGGCACAGTGGTCGGCAAGCTCGAGGGCGATCCGGCGACCACCAAGGGTTACTACGACATCTGCCGCGAAGACTACAATCCGATGCGGCTGGAGAACGGCGTGTTCTTCGATCAGCACTGGGCCAGCCTCAACAAGCTGATGCCGGTGGCGTCGGGCGGCATCCATGCCGGCCAGATGCATCAGTTGCTCGATCTGCTTGGCGAAGACGTCGTGCTGCAGTTCGGCGGCGGCACCATCGGCCACCCGATGGGCATCGCGGCCGGCGCCACGGCCAATCGCGTTGCACTCGAGGCGATGATCCTGGCGCGCAACGAAGGTCGCGATTACGTGCACGAAGGCCCCGAAATCCTCGCCAAGGCGGCGCAGACCTGCACGCCGCTGAAGGCCGCGCTCGATACCTGGAAGAACGTGACCTTCAATTACGAATCCACCGACACGCCCGACTACGCGCCGACCCCGTCGGTCTCGGTGTAGCCGTCATTGCGAGGAGGCGAAGCCGACGAAGCAATCCAGTCTGTTACACTGAGCCGGATTGCTTCGCTTCGTTCGCAATGACGCACCAGGTGGGCGATTGCCAACATCAAGGAGCAATACCATGCGCATTACCCAAGGCTGTTTCTCGTTCCTGCCCGATCTCACCGACGAGCAGATCTCCGCGCAGGTCCAGTACGCGCTCGGCAAGGGCTGGGCGGTGAACCTCGAATTCACCGACGACCCGCATCCCCGCAACACCTATTGGGAGATGTGGGGCCTGCCGATGTTCGATCTGCAGGACGCCGCCGGCGTGATGATGGAGCTCGCCGAATGCCGCAAGGTTTACGGCGATCGTTACATCCGGCTGTCGGCGTTCGACTCGTCGCACGGCTGGGAATCGGTGCGGCTGTCGTTCATCGTCAATCGCCCGAAGGAAGAGCCGGGCTTCCGGCTCGGCCGCCAGGAAGTGGAAAGCCGCAACATGCGCTACACCACGCGCGCGTACTCGGCCGACAAGCCTGAAGGCCATCGCTACGGAGGCTGATCGTGGATGCGCCGCTGACCACGACGACGAATGGGAACGACGCGCCACCCGAGCGCGTCGACCTCCGCGCCGAGTTCAACGAAGTCGGCATCGGCGAGGTGCTGGATCAGCTCGACCGCGAACTGATCGGGCTCAAGCCGGTAAAGACCCGCATCCGCGAAGTCGCGGCGTTGCTGCTGGTCGAACGCTTGCGCAAGCGCATGGGTCTCGCCACCGGCAATCCAACACTGCACATGTCGTTCACCGGCAATCCCGGCACCGGCAAGACCACGGTGGCGCTGCGCATCGCCTCGATCCTGCACAAGCTCGGCTTCGTGCGTCGCGGCCACGTCGTCTCGGTGACGCGCGACGAATTGGTCGGTCAATATATCGGCCACACCGCGCCGAAGACCAAGGAAGTGTTGAAAAAGGCGATGGGCGGCGTGCTGTTCATCGACGAGGCCTACTATCTGTATCGCCCGGAGAACGAGCGCGACTACGGCCAGGAAGCGATCGAGATACTGCTCCAGGTGATGGAGAACCAACGCGACGATCTGGTGGTGATCCTGGCCGGTTATGCCGACCGGATGGAGAAATTTTTCCAAAGTAATCCGGGATTCCGCTCCCGCATCGCCCACCACATCGACTTTCCAGACTACACCGATGGTGAGCTGCTGGGGATCGCCGAGGGTATGCTGCGCGAGCAGAACTATAACTTCACCCCGGAAGCCAAGGCCGCGTTCGAGCGCTACATCGCGGCGCGCAAGACACAGCCGCTGTTTGCCAACGCCCGCTCGATCCGCAACGCCCTCGACCGCATCCGCCTGCGACAGGCCAACCGCCTGATCGCCGACCTCGACCGCTCGCTGAGCGCCGAGGACATCATTACGATCGAAGCGGGGGATGTGCTGGCGAGCCGGGTGTTTGCGACGGGAGAGGGCGGGGGGAAGTAGCGCTGCCCTCGCTCGCTCCAGCCAAACCCATCACATCGCGGCCAGCGGCTGTGTGCTTGCCGCAATCGCCGTGTCCGAGTCCAGCAGCGCGTCCAGCATGCGTTGTCCCGATGTATCGGCCTGCATCATCTCATCGGCTTTGAAAGTCGCCTTCAGGAAGCTCCACACCGCGCGGATGCGCGGCACGAACTGCAGATCGGTGTGTACGTTGATCCAGACATCGCGCGACGTCGAAACGCGGTCGTGCAGCACCGGCACCAGATCAGTGCGTCCGGCGACCGCAAAGCTCGGCTGCAGTGTCAGGCCGAGACCGCCGGCGGCGGCGTTCATCTGCGCAATCATGCTGTTGGAATGAAAGCTCACGGTCGGCGTCGTGATGATGTCGTCGAGCCAGCGCACCGAGTCGAGTTGGATCAGGTCGTCGATATAGGTGACGAAGCGGTGCCGCATCAGATCCGCCGCGGAGCTAGGCATGCCGTTCTGGTCGATGTAGTCCTGCGAGGCGTAGAGGCAAAGCTTGAAGCAGCCGAGTCGCTCCGACACCATGCCCTGGCCGCGGGGCTGGAAGAAACTGAGGAAGAGATCGGCTTCGCGGCGATTGACCGAGACGGTCTGCGACGACGTCAGCAGCTCCACCGTCAGGTTGGGATGCTGGCGGTGTAGCTTTGCGAAGCGTGACGCCAGATACAACGACGCGATGCCTTCCATCGTGGCCAGGCGCACGCGGCCTGCCATGCGGCTGCCCCCGCAATGCACGTCTTCGCGCATAGCGATGACCGCACTCTCGATCCGCTCGGTGTGGCATAGCAACCGATCGCCGATCTCAGTGACGCGCAGGCCAGACGGAAGTCGTTCGAACAGCGCAATCCCGAGCGTGCTCTCGAGATGCGCGATCTTGCGGCTGATCGTTGACTGATCGACCTTCAACCGGCGCGCCGCGCTGCCGAGGCTGCCGCCGCGGGCGGCATGCAGGAAGACTTTGAGATCGTCCCAGTCCAGTGAATTGAAGTCCTTCATGTCTCGATACTGGCAAGAGCCATGCCATCGGGAGGGCGTGCAAGCCGGCTTGCAGGATTGCCTATACCTGCGCCGGCCAGAACCGACCTAGCCTGCCTGAAACAAAGGACGACGACATGCTTCCCCGTTTCAAGGCCGCAGCGGTTCATGCTGCTCCGGTGTTCCTCGATCGCGCGGCGACTACGAAAAAGGCGATCTCGCTCATCCGTGAGGCAGCAGCGGCGGGCGCCGCGCTGGTTGCATTTCCGGAGACCTACATCCCGGCTTTTCCGATGTGGGCCGCCCTGTGGGCACCGATCGACAATCACGATCTATTCGTGCAGATGGCCGACCAGTCGGTGCTGGTCGATGGGCCCGAAGTGAAAGCGATCCGCGACGAGGCGCGTGCACTCGGCATCGTCGTATCGATCGGCATCAGCGAGAAGTCGCCGGCCAGCGTCGGCTGCATCTGGAATTCTAATCTGTTGATCGGCGAAGACGGATCGATCCTCAATCATCACCGCAAGCTGGTGCCGACGTTCTACGAGAAACTGATCTGGAGTGGCGGCGACGGCGCGGGGCTGCGCGTGGTCGATACGCAGGTCGGTCGGGTCGGACAACTGATCTGCGGTGAGAACACTAATCCGCTGGCCCGCTATGCGCTGATGGCCCAGGGTGAGCAGTTTCACATTTCGAGCTGGCCGCCGATTTGGCCGACCCGGCGTCCGGACGACAACGCCACCTATCACATCGCGGCAGCGACCCGGATTCGCGTCAGCGCGCATTGCTTCGAGGCCAAAGTGTTTGGTCTCGCTACTGCAGGCGTGCTCGACAAGGCGGCGCGGGACACGCTGGTGGCGCGCGATCCCTCCGTCGCCGCGGTGCTGGACGGCACACCGCGCGCCACGACGTTCTTTCTCGACCCGACCGGTGAACAGATCGGTGAGGCGCTCTGCGAGGACGAGGGCATTCTGTACGCCGACATCGACCTCAACAAGTGTGTCGAGCCGAAGCAATTTCACGACGTCGTCGGTTACTACAATCGCTTCGATGTCTTCGATGTCGATATCAATCGTCGCCGTCTGTCGCCGGCGCGGTTCAGTAATGACCAGCCGGTCACGACGCCGGACAACGCGGCGGACGACATCGGCTCTGCGCCGCAGATGGCGCGGATCGGTTTCTAGTTTCACCGGGGCTTCTCCCCAACCGCAGCTCACCGCCGATGGTGGATGGTGATCGAACCCAAAGAGGATGTGAAATGCAGCTTGATCGCAGGCAGCTTTTGCTCGGAGGAGCCGGCGCCGCCGCCGGCCTGATGCTCCCGGGACACGCCTTCGCGCAGTCGCCGGCGACCATCGGGACGTTCCCGGCGGGTGTCTCCGACGATTCGGTATTCGTCGGTCTGACGATCCCGCTCACCGGCGTGTTTTCGGGAGACGGCGGCGATCTCAAGCTGGGCTATGAGCTCGCCATCGCGCAGATCAATGCGGGTAGTGACATCGCACAGAAGTGGGGCTTGAAGGGCAAGGGCGTCCTCGGCCGCAAGATCCGCTACAAGATCTCCGACACCGAGGGCAAGCCGAACCTCGACGTGCAGAGCGCCACTCAGTTCATTCAGCGCGACAAGGCCATCATGGTGTCGGGCTCGGTGTCTTCGGCCAGTGCGATCGCGCTGGAAGAGCTCGGGTCGCGTGAGAAGGTGCTGTACATGGTCGGCATCGCCGGCTCCAACGACATCACCGGCAAGAACTGCCAGCGTTATGGCTTCCGCTCGCAGCAGAACGCCTATATGGCCGCCAAGGGCCTCGCGCCGGTCGTTGCCAAGGCGCTCGGCAAGAACATCAAAATGGCGTTCCTCGTGCCGGACTACACCTACGGCCACAGCGTCTATGAAAGCTTCAACAAGTTTGCGGTCGAGCAGGGCTGGAAGCAGGTCGCCAAGGAAGTCGTGCCGCTCGGCACCACCGATTATTCATCAGCGCTCCTGAACATCGCCAATAGCGGCGCCGACGTCTTCGTCAACATCGCGTTCGGCGCGGACTCGGTGGTTTCGACCAAGCAGGCCGAACAATTCGGTGTGCTCCAGCGCATGAAGCTCGTGGTGCCGAACTTGTCGTCGTTCCAGGATAAGGAGCTCGGCGCCGAGTTGATGCAGGGCGTCTACGGCAGCTGCGATTTCTGGTTCGGTCTGCAGGACACGTTCCCGCTCGCCAAGACCTTCGTCGAAAGCTTTCTTGCCGAAAACAAGTACTATCCGCGCTGGGGCGCGCACATCGGCTACATGCAGACATTCCTGTGGGCGCTTTCGGTCGAACGTGCCGGGAGCTTCAATCCGGTCGACGTCATCAAGGTGATGGAGAACTCCAAGGCGCAGCCTTACGAGACGACCATCGGCAAGGTCTACTTCCGCGCTGAAGATCACCAGATGGTGCGGCCGATCCCGATCCTGCGCGGCAAGAAGCCGGCGGAGATGAAGCACAAGGAAGACTTCTTCGACATCGTCGAGATTGTCGATGGCGAGAGCGTGATGAATCCGCCGGACTTCTTCGGCTGTAAGCTCGGTCCTTACATCTAACAGTCCAGAGGGATCCTCATGCCGAGCTGGCCCGTTCTCGCTTCGCAGGCCTTCAATGGCCTGGCGCTCGGCACGTTGCTGGCTCTGGTCAGCAGCGGCCTGACGATTATCCTCGGCACGCTCGGCGTGCTCAATTTCGCCCACGGCGCCTTGTTCGCCGTGGGCGCCTACACGATCTTCGTCGCGCTGCACTACACGTCGTCGTTCGTCCTGGCGATCCTGATTGGCTGCGTCGTCATGCTGGCAGTCGGCGTACTGCTCGAGCGGATCATCATTAGATTCTTCTACGATCGGCCGGACGAAGATCAGATTCTCGTCACCTACGGCATCGGCATCGTGCTGGTGGAGTGCCTGCGAGCCAGCTTCGGCGGCAATGCGCAGCGCGTCCCGGTGCCGTCGTGGGGGCAGGGCGCGACCAAGCTCGGCTTTCTGATCTACCCGACCTATCGATTGCAACTGATCGCCATCGTCGCCGGGCTGCTGATCGGTCTCTATCTGGTGCTGTATCGCACCTCGATGGGGCTCGTCGTCCGCGCCGGCATCGAGAATCCCGGCATGGTCGGCATCCTTGGCATCAACGTCCGCCGCGCCTTTCTGCTGGTATTCGCCATCGGCGTCGTCGCCGTCGGATTGGCCGGCATGCTGTACGCGCCAGTGATCGCGGTGTCGCCCGACATGGGCGCGAACTTCATGGCGCAATCTTTCGTCGTCATCGTGCTCGGCGGTCTCGGCTCGTTTCCCGGCGCCATCGTCGGCGGCCTCATCGCCGGCGAGATCATCAGCCTGACCAGCGCATTCAATTCATCCTATTCGGAGGTGATGTTGTACGCGCTGATGGCGCTATTGCTGGTGTTGCGTCCGCAGGGACTATTCGGCACGGAAGGCCGGGCATGAGGCGCGCGCGGACTTTCCTGCCGGAATTTGCCGTTCTCCTCACGCTGATCATCGCCCCGACGGTTCTGAACCCGCTTGGGTTCTCCACGGATCTGCTGACGCGCGTGCTGAACTGGGGGCTGATTGGCCTCGGCTTCGACATTCTGTTCGGCCTGTCCGGCCTGCTGTCGTTCGGTCAGGCGGCGTTTTACGGCGTCGGCGGTTTCGTCACTGCGTATCTGCTGGTGTCCGGCACGATCGGCAGCGTTTGGCTGGCGCTGCTGATCGGTACCTTGGCGGCCGGGCTTTTCGGCCTCGTCGTCGGCTGGTTCGCCGTTCGCCGGGTCGGCATCTACTTTACGATGATCACGCTGGCCTTCGGTCAGATGGCGTACTTCATCGAGAATTCGCTGCTGACGACCTACACCGGCGGCGAAAACGGCATTGCCGGCGTGCCGGTGCCGGTGCTCGGCTTCGGTGACCACGCCATCCGGGTCACTGCCGGACTGCCGATGTACGTGCTGTTCGCGGTGATCTTTTTCGTCGGCTACGTGCTGGCACGCCGCATCGTGCGCTCGCCGGTCGGCGCGATCCTGATCGCGATCAAGCAGAACACCGGTCGCGTTGCGATGCTGGGGCACAACGTTCCAGCCTACAAGCTGACGGCCTTCGTCGTTGCCGCGGTCTATGCGGGACTTGCGGGTGGATTGCTCGGATCGTTCCAGAGCTACATGCCGCCCGACGCGTTCTCGATCGAAACCTCGGGGCAGCTCGTGGTGCAGACCATCGTCGGCGGCGCCGGCACGCTGATCGGTCCGCTGGTCGGCGCCACGGTGTGGCTGTGGCTGCGCGACAATCTGCAACTCATCCCAGGTTTCGCCGTGCTGTGGAAACTCGTGCTCGGCATCGCGTTCATCGTGCTGGTGATCGGGCTGCGCCGCGGCATCTGCGGCGAGATCGCGCATTGGTGGAGCGATCGTCGCCATCAGGCCGAGCGCCGTGCTGACGAAGCGAGAACGGAGGCGATTGAGGCTCACAATATCGATGCGGCCGACGCCGCCGCTGCCAGGCGCAGAGACATCCGATTGCCGCTCGCCCAGCCTGCAACGGCGGATGGCGACGTGGCGCTCGAGGCCCAGTCGCTGGCGCGCTACTACGGCGGACTGAAAGCGGTCGACGGCGTCTCGTTCAATGTCCGCCGCGGATCGATCCATGCGGTGATTGGTCCGAACGGTGCCGGCAAGTCGACGCTGTTCAAGATGCTGCTCGACGAGGTTCGCCCGACGTCCGGCGAGGTGCTGTTGTTCGGTGAGAGGATCTCTGGTGCCGGCGTCAGCCGTGCCGCGCAGCTCGGCATCGCCAAGAGTAATCAGCTCAATCAGCTGTTTCTCGATCTGTCGGTCCGGAAAAATCTGCGCATCGCCGCGCTGGCGCGCAGCCGTGGCCCGCTGCGTCTGGATCTGCTGCGGCCTGCCGACAGCATCCCGGATGTGGAAGCGCAGATCGACTCCATTCTTAGCCTTCTCGACCTCGTCGAGCGCGCGGAAACGCCGGCGCATGTGCTCGCCTACGGCGAGAAGCGCCGGCTCGAGATCGGCATGGCGCTGGCGACCAGCCCGAACGTTCTTCTCCTCGACGAGCCGCTCGCCGGCATGAGCCCCGCCGAACGCGCTGCGACGTGCGCTTTCATCCGCGACATCGCGCGCGTCTGTACGGTGGTGATCGTCGAGCACGATCTCGACGCGATCTTCGGTCTCGCCGAGCGGATCACCGTGCTTTACGAAGGCCGGCTGTTGGCAGACGGCAGCGCCGATGAAGTCCGTCGCAACCAGGCGGTCCAGGACGCCTATCTCGGAGGGTTGCACGCGCATGAGCCTGCTTGAGGTCGATCGCATCAACACGCTGTATGGCGACTCTCACGTGCTGTTCGACCTGTCGATCCGGGTCGAGCAGGGCGAAGTGGTAGCTTTGCTAGGCCGCAACGGTGCCGGCAAGACCACGACTCTGCGATCGATCATGGGCGTGCTGGCGCCCGCGAGCGGCGCCATTCGTCTCGATGGCAAGCCGATCGGCGGCCTACCGCCGTCCGTCATTGCCGGCCTCGGTGTGCAACTCGTGCCGGAGGAGCGCGCCATCTTCGGGACGCTCACGGTCGAAGAGAATCTGCGTATCGCCGCGCTGACGGCGCCCAAGGCGTGGCCGCTCGAGCGAATCTATCAAGTGTTTCCGCGGCTGAAGGAGCGGCGCAAATCGGCGGGCCGGTCGCTCTCGGGCGGCGAGCAGCAGATGCTGGCGATCGCCCGTGCGTTGATCCGCGACGCCCGCATCATCCTGCTCGACGAACCGTTCGAAGGACTCGCGCCGCTGATCGTGCGCGACCTCGTCACGGTCGCGCGCGATCTCGCCGCGGAAGGCCGCACCATGATCGTGGTCGAGCAGAACGTGGCGGCTGCGCTCAGCTTCGCGAACCGCGTCTATGGCCTCAACAACGGCCACGTCGTCTTCGAAGGCACCCCGGCGGATCTGGAAGCCAATCCTGATCTCGCGCGCGATTTTCTCGGCGTCGCGTCCTGACGGGAATGCAGAGGCTGCCAGCGCGGCCTAACCGTTCTTCGCGTACAGCATCGCCACCGAACTATCGAGCATCACTTCGACGACGCTGACGCCGTCAAAACAAAGCGCGCGCGCCAGCGCAACGCTCAGCTCTTCGCAGTTTGACACCTTGGTGGCGTCGCAGCCGAGCGATCGCGCGAGCTGGACGAAATCGATGCTGGGCAGATCCAGTCCCGGTACGTTCCGAACCTGCATCACCTGGCTGAACGAGCGCATCGCGCCGTAGCCGCCATTGTTCAGCACAACGATGGTCAGCGGCAGCTTGCGCTGAGCTGCGGTCCACAGCGCCTGGATCGAATACATCGCTGAGCCGTCGCCGATCAGGCAGACCGTACGGCGCTTGTCGTTCGCCAGCGCGAAACCGACCGAGGCGGGTAGCGACCAGCCAAGCCCGCCGCTCGCCATCGTGGCGAAACTGTCCTGGCCACGCATCGGCATGTACTTCTGCATCGCCGGGCGATGTGACGGTGCTTCTTCGACCAGGATCGCGCCCTCCGGCATCGCCTTGCTCAGTGTGCCGAGCAAATACTCGACCGGCATCGGCTCGGCGGCCTGCGGCGCCGGCGGAAGAGGGCGCGGGTTCGGCGCGGCCCGCTCGCTCTGCGGCAGCAATTCCAGCAGCACGGTCAGCGCGGGCTTCATCGTGCCGATAATGCTGGTGCCGAGCGGCGACACCGATGCTGCATCGGCATCGTCGGTGATCTGGAACAGCGCCGCACCGCCATCGAAGATCGGTGCATGGCCTTCGACGTGGAAGGTGAAGACGGGTGCGCCGATCACCACCACCACGTCATAGGGCGCCAGCGCCTCGGAGAGCTGCCCCGGCGAGGCATGCAGGAAACCGGCGAATAGCGGATGCCGCTCCGGGAAGCTGCAGCGTGCCGAAAACGGCGAGACCCACACTGGCGCCTGTACGCGTTCGGCCACTTGCACCATCAGCTCGACGGCGGCCGCGCGATCGACCGCGGGGCCGACCACCAGCGCTGGCTTCTTGGCCGACGCCAGCGCCTCGGCCAGCGCCTGCATGGCGGCGCGATCCGGGCCGAGTTCGCGGGTGATGCGACGCGGCGTCACCGGCGCCGCCGGCCGCGCCCAGTCGTCGATCGGCACCGACACGAAAGTCGGCCCGCACGGCGGCTGCATCGCCACGTAGTAAGCGCGGGCGATCGCCGCCGGGACATCCTCGGGCCGCGCCGGCTCGATGCTGTACTTGACATAAGGCCGCGGAAATTCGCTCGCGCGTTCGGCGCCGAGAAA
Source organism: Rhodopseudomonas sp. B29 (assembly GCF_000333455.1). Lineage (GTDB taxonomy): Bacteria > Pseudomonadota > Alphaproteobacteria > Rhizobiales > Xanthobacteraceae > Rhodopseudomonas. Next base: position 10,419 of record NZ_BADD01000495.1, on the reverse strand, counting down.
CGCCTGCAGCGGCAGCAGGCTGCGCGCCTGCTGGCCCGCGGTGATCACAAGCGGCGTCTGGTTCTTGTAGGCGGTGTAGATGTTGCCGAGCGCGTTGCCGACGCCAGCGGCTGAATGCAGGTTGACGAAGCCGGCGTTGCGCGTCGCCTGCGCATAGCCGTCCGCCATCGCCACAGCGGAGGCCTCCTGCAGCGCCAGCACGTAGTCGATGTCGCTCGGCCAGTCGCTGAGGAACGGCAGCTCGGTCGAGCCGGGATTGCCGAACACGCGATCGATGCCGAACGCACGCAGCAGATCGAAGGTCGCGGATTTGACGGTGGCGGCGGCGGGGAGCTTCGGCTTCTTCGGCAAGGGCGATTTCCTCCGGCTGCGACGCGCCGTGATTGGTTCTTGTGCCGATCAATCAGGAGGAGGGGAGGGGAGTCAATATGGCCCATGCAGGCCGAGGCGTGGCCGAAAGCACAACGCGCTCCCTCGCCCCGCTCTTGCGGGGAGAGGGTTGGGGTGAGGGGCGACACGGGCAGTGATTCTCGGCCGCGCGGACGCGCTCCCTCACCCGACCGGCTGCGCCGGTCGACCTCTCCCCGCGCGCGGGGAGAGGTTTGGGACCGCTGCGCTGCTACCAGCTCGCCGTTGCCTTCATGGTCGGCACGCCATCGGCATTCGCCGTCCACAACTCCAGCTTGTCGCCGGCCGCATTGGCATTCACTGAAAATTCTGCGCCGTCGAACAGCGGTTGCACACCGCGGTAGGCGAACGTCTTCGGCGCTGCGCCCTTCAGCTTCGCAGCGAACTCGACCAGCAGGGCCGCCTGCATCGGGCCGTGGACGATCAGGCCTGGATAGCCCTCGACCTTGGTGACGTAGTCGCGGTCGTAATGGATGCGATGGCCGTTGAAGGTGAGGGCGGAGTAGCGGAACAGCAGCACCGGATCGGCGAGGTGAGTCTCGCGATGCTGAGCGGCGGGTGGCGGCGCAGCCGGCTTCGCTGCGGGCGCCGGCGCGGGGGAGGGCGGTGGCACGTCGCGGTAGACGATGTCCTGACGGTCGCGGATCGCGACGCCGCGCGGTGTGGTGATCTCGTGGTTGACGGTGACGAAGCACAGCGTGCCGGTCGAGCCCTGCTTGATCTGGACATCGCCGATGGTCGAGGTGCGCGTCACCTCGTCGCCGACCTTCAGGGCGTCGATGAATGTCAGCTCGCCGCCGGCCCACATCCGCCGCGGCAGCGGCACCGGCGGCAGGAAACCGCCGCGCGCCGGATGGCCATCTGGGCCGAGCTGATCCATCGGGTAGACCGGCTGGCCGAGGCACCAATGCGCAGTGAAAGGTGCCGCGTCGCCGGCCTGCGGTTTGCCGATGTCGAGGAACAACGTTGCGCGCAGGCCGCGCACGAGCTGCGCGGTGACGATGTCGGTCGCCGCTTCACTGCGGCCGATCCACTGCTTCAGGTGATCGATATCGAGCGCGGTCATGATGCGAACCCTCGCTTACTTGCGCTTGTCGCCGATGCCCGGCACGGCGCCGTAGTGCCGGTCCTCGCCGACCACGATCGCGGCCGGCGCCGGATAGCTGACCTTGCCGTTCGGGGTGTCGACTTCGATGCGGCGCAGATGCGGATGATGCGACAGGTCTTCCATCGCGTTGACTTCGGCGAAGGCGATGTCGGCGGCCGCGAGATGTTCGAGCAGGTCATCGCGAGTCAGCGAGCCGAAAATGTCGGCGACGATCTTGTCGGTATAGGCGCGATTACGCACGCGTTCGACGCCGTTGCACAGGCGGGGATCGTTGGGAAGCTCCGGCTGGCGTAGCACGTCCGAGCACAGCTTCTTCCACTCTCGCTCGCTCTGGATCGAGATCAGGATGTCCTTGCCGTCCTTCGAACGGAACACGCCGTAGGGCGCGATCGAGGGATGCGCCAGGCCGAGCCGCTTCGGCGGATTGCCGGCCTCGGCGTTAAGTAGCGGCACCGTCAGCCAATCGGCCATCACGTCGAACATCGAGATGCGGATGTCGGCGCCTTGCCCGGTGCGGCCGCGGCCGATCAGCGCTTCGAGGATCGCGGCGTGCGCCGTGGCGCCGGTGGCGACGTCGACGATCGACATGCCGACGCGCGACGCGCTTTCCGGGCCTCCGGTGATCGAGGCGAGTCCGCTTTCGGCCTGGATCAGCAGGTCGTAGGCCTTGCGATGCGCGTAAGGGCCCTCGTCGCCATAGCCCGAGATCGTGCAGATGATCAGTTTCGGATAGTCCTTGCGCAGCCGCTCGCGGGCGAAGCCGAGCTTGTCCATCGAGCCGGGCTTGAGATTTTGCAATAGCACGTCGGCCGAGGCGATCAGCTTCTCCAGTTCGGCGCGGCCTTCCTTGGTCGAGAGATCGACAACGGCGGATTCCTTGCCGCGGTTGAGCCAGACGAAGTAACTGCTCTGACCTTTCGCCGCAGCATCATAGCCGCGGGCAAAGTCGCCCTCGGGGCGTTCGATCTTGATGACATGCGCACCGGCATCGGCCAGCCGCGAACTGCAATACGGCGCGGCGACGGCCTGTTCGACGGCGAGTACGGTTAGTCCTTCGAGCGGAAGCGTTGCCATCGCTCACCTCTCCCCGCGCGCGGGGAGAGGTCGGATCGTCGCGTAGCGACGGTCCGGGTGAGGGGGCGCCTCTGCGAAGCCGAGAGTCAACGACTCGCGTCGCCCCTCACCCCAACCCTCTCCACGCAAGAGCGGGGCGAGGGAGCTCTCTTCGACTCGGGGCGCGCTCATCGTCTCGTCACCGATCAACATGCGGTCGCTCCTAATACGACCGCGGCATGCCGAGCACGTGCTCGGCGAGGTGCGACAGGATCAGGTTGGTGGAGATCGGCGCCACCTGATACAGCCGGGTTTCGCGGAATTTGCGTTCGACGTCGTATTCCTCGGCGAAGCCGAAGCCGCCGTGCGTCTGGATGCAGGCATTGGCGGCTTCGAACGAGGCGTCGGCCGCCAGCATCTTGGCCATGTTGGCTTCGGCGCCGCAGTCCATGCCGGCTTCGTACTTGCGGGTCGCTTCCTTCACCATCAGTTCGGCCGCGCGCATCGATGCGTAGGCCTTGGCGATCGGAAACTGGATGCCCTGGTTCTGGCCGATCGGCCGGCCGAACACGACGCGGTCCTTGGCGTAGGCGGTGGCCTTGGCGATGAACCATTTGGCGTCGCCGACGCATTCGGCCGCGATCAGGATGCGCTCGGCGTTCATGCCGGAGAGGATGTAGCGAAAGCCTTTGCCTTCCTCGCCGATCAGGTTCGCCTTCGGCACCTTCATGTCGGTGAAGAACACTTCGGTGGTGGCGTGGTTCATCATGGTTCGGATCGGCCGGATCTCCAGCCCATGTCCGCGCGCCTCTCGCATATCGACGAGGAACACCGAAAGGCCTTCGGTCTTCTTCGTCACCTGATCCTTGGGCGTGGTACGCGCCAACAGGATCATCAGGTCGGAATATTCGGCGCGGCTGGTCCAGATCTTCTGGCCGTTGACCACGTAGTCGCCGTTCGCATCCTTCTTGGCGAAGGTCTTCAGCGAGGTGGTGTCGGTGCCCGAGGTCGGCTCGGTGACGCCGAAGGCCTGCAGCCGCAATTCGCCGCTGGCGATCTTCGGCAGCCACTTGGCTTTCTGCTCGTCGCTGCCGTGGCGCAGCAGGGTGCCCATCGTGTACATCTGGGCGTGGCAGCCGCCGCCGTTGCAGCCGGCGCGCTGGATCTCTTCCAGGATCGCTGCGGCAGCCGACAGCTTCAGGCCCGCGCCGCCATATTCCTCGGGGATCAGCACCGACAGATAGCCGGCCTCGGTCAGTGCATCGACGAACGCCTTGGGATAGGCCATCTCGCGGTCGAGCTTGCGCCAGTATTCGCCGGGAAACTGCGCGCACAGCTTGGCGACGGCGTCGCGGATGTCATGATATTCGTCCTGTTCCGCGGCGGCATGCTGGATCATCGGGGAAGCGTTCTTTTTGTTGGCGGGGCGACCCCGGGAGAGGGATCAGGAGAGGCGGACCGGCAAGGACTCGTAGCCCTTGACGAAGCTCGAATACACCCGCTTCGGCTCCCCGACAACTTCGATACGGTCGAACCTTTTCAGCATTTCCTCCCAGACGATCCGGAGCTGTAATTCCGCCAGGCGCATGCCGACGCAGCGGTGGATGCCGAAGCCGAACGACAGGTGAATCTTGGGCCGCTTGCGGTCGATGATGAATTCGTTGGGCCGCTCGATCACCTCGTCGTCGCGGTTGCCGGAGACGTACCACATCACCACGCGGTCGCCCTTCTTGATGGTCTTGCCGCCGAGCTCGGTGTCCTGCAGGGCGGTGCGGCGCATATGGGCCAGCGGGGTCTGCCAGCGGATCACCTCGGGCACCAGCGTCTCGATCAGTGCCGGATTGGCGCGCAGCTTGGCGTTCTCCTCCGGGTTCTCGTTCAGCGCTAGCACCGAGCCGGTCATCGAGTTACGGGTGGTGTCGTTGCCGCCGACGATCAACAGGATGATGTTGCCGAGTAGATTGTCTCGGTCCATCGTGCGCGTCGCGTCATGATGCGCCATCATCGACAACAGGTCGTTCCGCGGCTCGGAATTCACCCGCTCGTTCCACAGCCGCGCGAATGTCGCCGCGCATTCGTTGAGCTCGGTGCGGCGCTGCTCCTCGGATTCGACGACGCCGCTCTTGGGCAGAGCGGTGGCGACGTCCGACCAGCGCGTCAGCTTGCGCCGTTCTTCGAACGGAAAGTCGAACAGCGTCGCCAGCATCTGCGTCGTCAGTTCGATCGATACCTTCTCGACGAAGTTGAAGGTCTCGCCGCGCGGCAGCGCATCCAGCACCTTTTGGGTGCGGCCGCGGATCAGCACAGCGAGTTCGTCGAGATGGTCCGGGGTGAACATCGGCGACACCGTCTTGCGCTGTGCCGAATGCCGCGGCTCGTCCATCGCGATGAAGCTGGGCCAATCGTAACCCTGTGGTGCGTCGCGGATCGAGATGCCGCCGAACCGCTGGTCGGACGAGAAGATTTGATGGTTGGTGTCGACATGCATGATGTCGTGATACTTGGTCACGCTCCAATACGGCTCGATCGGCGCGTTGGTGCAATAATGCACCGGCTCCTCGGCGCGAAGCCGCTCGAACCATGGCCACAGCGTATCGTCGCGAAAGTGCCGCGGCGCGCCAGGATGGAAGTCCTTCAGCGGGGTCGCATAGGCTTCTTCGCGCGCGGCGCGTAGCCGGGCGGCCTTGTCGGATTGGATGGTGGCAAGCATGGGTGGCCTCGATGATGAGCCGTGCCCTGCTAGGGGCCGCGGCGGCGTTTCCCGGCGCCCGCTTGTGGTCGCGGGTCTATGATCTGAGCGGCGATTACATCCGCTCTGCGCCGTTTCGGCAAGCGCCGCTGTCGGGGGCCTGGGAGGGCTCGCGCAAAAGGATTTGACCATAAAAGTGTCGCCTGGGCGACGACTTGCGTCGACCGGCTGGCAGCCAGGAGCACCCAGCCAGACCAATGTGGGCTTCTCAAGCCCCCCGCGGCCGTGACATTGTGCCGGCCAATCACCAACACGCGGCGCCGCATGTTTGCGCGCCCTCGTTCAGCGGAGCGAAACCCAGATGATTCCGAATGCCCAGCGCATGTTCAACTTCGATCTCGGCGAAACTGCCGATGCGATCCGCGAGACGGTGCGGGGTTTTGCCGCGAACGAGATCGCGCCGCGCGCCGATGCGATCGACAAGACCAACACTTTCCCGCGCGACCTGTGGCCGAAGCTCGGCGCACTTGGGCTGCACGGTATCACGGTCGAGGAAGAGTACGGCGGCTCGGGTCTCGGTTATCTCGAGCATTGCATCGCGCTGGAAGAAATCTCCCGCGCCTCGGCATCGGTCGGGCTGTCCTATGGCGCGCACTCCAACCTCTGCGTGAACCAGCTGCGCCGCAACGGCAGCGAGGCCCAGAAGCGCAAATATCTGCCGAAGCTGATCAGCGGCGAGCACGTCGGCGCGCTGGCGATGAGCGAACCGGGTGCCGGGTCCGACGTCGTGTCGATGAAGACGCGCGCCGACAAGAAGGGCGACCGCTTCGTGCTCAACGGCAACAAGATGTGGATCACCAACGGTCCGATCGCCGAGACGCTGGTGGTCTATGCCAAGACCGATCCGAACGCCGGTCCGCGTGGCATCACGGCGTTCCTGATCGAAAAGGGCATGAAGGGTTTCTCGACCGCGCAGAAGCTCGACAAGCTCGGTATGCGGGGCTCCGACACCGGCGAACTGGTGTTCGAGGATTGCGAAGTTCCCGGAAGAGAACGTGCTTGGCGAAGTCGGCCGGGGCGTCAACGTGCTGATGAGCGGGCTCGATTACGAGCGCGCGGTGCTCGCCGCCGGGCCGCTCGGCATCATGCAGGCCTGCCTCGACGTGGTGCTGCCCTATGTGCACGAGCGCAAGCAGTTCGGTGAGCCGATCGGCAACTTCCAGCTGGTGCAGGGCAAGATCGCCGACATGTATGTGACAATGAATTCGTCGCGGGCCTATGTGTACGCGGTCGCGAAGGCCTGCGATCGTGGCGAGACGACGCGCGAGGATGCGGCCGGCGCTATTCTCTACGCCGCCGAGAAGGCGACGCAATGCGCGCTCGACGCTATCCAGCTGCTTGGCGGCAACGGCTACATCAACGACTACCCGACGGGCCGCCTGCTGCGCGACGCCAAGCTCTACGAGATCGGCGCCGGCACCAGCGAGATCCGCCGAATGCTGATCGGGCGCGAGCTGTTCGCCAAGACGGCGTAGTGTCGATCGTCTCTCTACTCGTCATTCCGGGGCGCGCGTAGCGCGAGCCCGGAATCCATACGCCGCAGCGGCTGTGGTGATGGATGGCTGGCGATGATCGTGAGCCGACAGGCAAGTGGTTATGGATTCCGGGTTCGCGAGCTGCGCTCGCGCCCCGGAATGACGGGAGACTGAGGTGGAGCTGCGCGCTGAGCTACTGTCCCGTCCCGTTACTACGCCCCACGAACGCACGCACGTCCTGCAGCACCTGCGGCAGCACCGCCTTGACTTCCTGCACGGTCATGCCCGGCTTGATCTCGGGGTGATACAGGATGTTCAGCAGATACTGATCGTAGACGTCGAAATAACCCTTCTGGATCTTGTCGTTGAACATCGTCCACGGCACCGAGTCGGTGTCGTTGATCGGGCCCAGCGACTGCAGCAACTCTTCGTAGGCGCAATCGAGGAAGACGAAGTCGCCGTTGTCGATTGTGAGCAACACGTCGGATTGGATGATCTCGAACCTGTCGTTCTTGCGAAAGCCGGATAGACACTGCGGATCGAGCGTCTTGTGAATGTCGCGTGCCTGGGCGCGGCCGAAGAACGAGGCGATTGTCTTGTTGAGATTGCGGTCGAGGACGAGATGGACAGTCACGGTGGCTTCGTCGCTGTCCTCCGTCATAGCGATGTCGAGGTGGTTCACGCGCGCGGCGATGTCCTCGACCACGCGAGCGAGTTCGGCGCGGCGCGCCGGGCTGGCTTCGCCCTCGGCATAGACGCGCACCGGACCGTCGAATTTGCGGATGCGGTCGACCTGACCCGAAAGATGATATTCGGCGCCGAACGCGGTCTTGAAGAAGCCTTCGAGGATCTCCGCGTCGGTGAAATCACGCCTGTCGGCGTGCTGCTGCACGGCTGCCGGTGGTTTGTCTTTGCCGGCAGGCGTGCCGCTCGCAGGGGCTACGGCCGCCAATGCCAGCATCGCCAACGTCGCTCCAAGCACGCGACGTTGCGGTGAACGGTTTCGCATCGCAATACGCTGCCGCAAAGCCGGCGCGGAGACAACCTTCAATTGCAGGCCCGACCGGCGAAACGGCGGCCGTGCCCGTGACGGTTGCTAGTTCTTCACCACGACCACGGTGCCGACGCCGACGCGGTCGTACAGGTCCTTGACGTCGTCGTTGGTCATCCGGAAGCAGCCGGAGGAGACCGCCTGGCCGATCGTCTCCGGCTCGTTGGAGCCGTGGATGCGGTACAGCGTCGAGCCGAGATACATCGCCCGGGCGCCTAGCGGATTGTCCTCGCCGCCGGCCATGTGGCGCGGCAGATCTGGGCGACGCCGCAGCATCTGTGCGGGCGGCGTCCAGCTCGGCCATTCCTTCTTGGCGGTGATGCGGTGAGTTCCGCTCCAGCGGAAGCCATCACGGCCCACGCCGATGCCGTAGCGCAGCGCGGTGCCGTTCGCCTGCACCAGATAGAGGCGTCGTTCGGCGGTGTTCACCACGATGGTGCCGGGAGCATAATTGCCGGTGTACATCACAGTCTCGCGCGGCACCGGATTGGCGGACGGCCCGCTGCGGAAGAACGGTCCGAAGCCCATGATTTCGCGGGAATCGAATTCCTGCGCAGCGGCGGGCGTCACGGCCAGCGCGAGCGCGAACAGGGCAACAGATCGAAACATCGGCATCCTCGCAATTGCAACATTCGAGCCCGAGACTGGCCATAATCCGTCCGGTTGCGCAAGCCGGCCAGGGTGGACGCATTGTCGCCGCGCGGCGCACATCTGCTGTGCGCCGGCGACCTTTGACGAAGCCGATCAAACAATGATTGATCGGCGAAGCGAAACGGAACCACGGGAGCGAAACGATGAATGGGGCGGAAAGCCTGGTGCGGACCTTGGTGGCTGGCGGCGTCGATGTCTGCTTCACCAATCCCGGCACCTCGGAGATGCACTTCGTCGCCGCGCTCGACCGTGTCGAAGGCATGCGCTGCGTGCTCGGTCTTTTCGAGGGCGTGGTCACGGGTGCAGCCGACGGCTACTTCCGCATGAAGCGCACGCCGGCATCGACCCTGCTGCATCTCGGCCCCGGCCTCGCCAACGGGTTGGCCAATCTGCACAATGCCAAGAAGGCGAACTCCGGCATCGTGAACATCGTCGGCCAGCACGCGATCTATCACATCGAATACAACGCGCCGTTGACGTCGGACATCGAAGGCCTGGCGCGGCCGATGTCGGCCTGGGTCCGCACTTCGCCGGATGCCAAGTCAGTCGCAGCCGACGGCGCCGCCGCGATTGCCGCAGCCAAGAGCCACCCGCCGCAGATCGCCACGCTGATCCTCCCCGCCGACACCGCCTGGAACGAGGCCGACGGCATCGCGGCGGTGCCGGAGAGCAGCCAGCGGTCCAGCTACTCGCCCCAGGCCGTCGAGGCGGCCGCCAAGGTGTTGCGCAGCGGCGAGCCGACGCTGCTGCTGATGTCCGGCGAGGCGCTGACCGAGCAGGCGCTCGAACTCGCCGCCCGTATCGCCGGCAAGACCGGCGCTAAGGTGATGGGCCAGACCTACAATCCGAAAATGTCGCGCGGCCGCGGACGCTTCTGGATCGAGCGTGTCCCCTATGTGGTGGAAGCTGCGCTGCCGATCCTGAAGAACTTCCGCCACATCGTGCTGGTCGAGGCCAACGATCCGGTGGCGTTCTTCGCCTATCCGGACAAGCCGAGCTTGCTCAAGCCGGAAGGGTGCGAAGTGCATCGCATGACCGACGCGGGCGACAATTCGGTCGCGGCGCTCGAGGCTCTGGCCGGCGCGCTTGGTGCCAAGCCGCAGGATGCGCAGCCGCAGAAGCTCGTCGAGATCGGTAAGCCGAGCGGCGCGCTATCGCTCGACGCTATCGCGATGGCGATCGCCTGCGCGATCCCGGAGAACGCCATCGTCATCGATGAATCCATCACCACCGGCCGCGGCTTCTTCCCGCCGACCGCCGCGGCGGCGCCGCATGATTGGCTGCAGAACATGGGCGGCTCGATCGGCTTCTCGCCGCCGGTCGCAACCGGCGCCGCGGTGGCGTGCCCGGACCGCAAGGTGATCTGCATGGTCGGCGACGGCAGCGCAATGTACACGCTGCAATCGCTTTGGACCCAGGCACGGGAAAATCTCGACGTCACCACCGTGGTGTTCGCCAACCGCAAGTACCAGATCCTGCGCGGCGAGTTCGACGGCGTCGGCGCCGGCAAGCCGGGACATCGCGCCTCCGACATGCTCGACATCGATCGGCCGGCGCTCGATTGGGTGTCGCTTGCTAAAGGCATGGGCGTGCCGGGCAGGGCGGTTGCAACCGCCGAGGAGTTCAACGCCGCGCTGGCGGCCGGCCTCGCCAGCGGCGGCCCGAACCTGATCGAAGTGCGGATGTGAGGGCTCGTCGCCGGTTGAAGATACGCCCGCAGGCGGCGTAACCTTGTCGCCGTAGCGGGCAGCATCCGCCCGCGAGTGGGACAAGGCATGAAGCGATATCTGATCTTTGCGGCGATCGGCCCCCTGGTCGGCGGCCTGATGCTGCTGTTCGCCACCAGCTACCTCGCAGGCTACTGGAGCGAGACCAATCTGATGGAGGTGAAGAAGTTCTTCGTCGTGATGATCAAGTCGCTGCA
>NZ_BADD01000496.1 GCF_000333455.1 Rhodopseudomonas sp. B29 | reverse complement strand
TCATCGTCGTCTTATCGCTCAGCGCTATGATGGCCGGATGGGTCGCGCGGCAGAACGCAGTGATCGCCACGGAGCGGCTCGATGCGCTGGGCAAACGCCTCACTGATCAGATCGAGTCGCGGTTGCGGGGTTATCAGCACGGTCTGTTGTGGGCTCGCGGCGCAATCACGGCGGGCGGCGGCGAGCAGATCGATTTCGAGGAATTCCGGCAGCTCGGGCTGACGCGCGGGATGGCCGCAGAATTCCCCGGCGTCCTCAGCGTCGGCTTCGTCCGCTTTGTCAAACCCGGACAGCGTGACCTGTTCGTGGCTCGGGCGCGCGCCGAGGGCCAGCCGTCGTTCGATATCAAGTCGATGGTGCCGCATGCCGGCGAGACTTATGTGATCGAGTATGTCGATCCGATGGAGGAGCACGGTGAAGCCATCGGTTTCGATATCGCATCCGACGCGAACCTGAGGACGACCGCAGACGCGGCCGTTGCCAGTGGCCAGGCGACGCTGACCGGGCCGATCGAGTTCAATCTGGCGCGGGGGATTGCGCGGGACGGTGTGCTGCTGATGTTGCCGGTGTTTCGGCGCGGCAGTCCGGTCGAAACGGTCGAGCAGCGGCGCGCTGCAGTGATCGGCTGGACCTACATGGAGGTCGCGATCGACGACGTGCTGACGTCTCTGGCGGCCGACGGCCGGCTGTTCGGCTTCTCGCTCGCGGACGAAGGCCACATCCCGTTTCACGCCAGCGCCTCCGATCGCGGCATGGAGCAGGCGATCGGTCCGCGCCGGACACGTATCGATATTTACGGCCGGGTGTGGGAGCTGAAGTGGTGGGCCAAACCGGGCTTCATCGCCTCGCTGGATCTTCCCAGTCCGGCCGTGACCTTTGCTGTGTCGCTGGCAATCAGCCTGATGATCGCCGGTCTGATCGAGCTTCACCTGTCTCAAGCCGACCGTCGCAACGAACGCAATGCCGAGCGTGCGCGACTTGCCGCGATCGTCGAAGGCTCCAGTTACGCGATCGTCGCCACGTCGCTCGACGGCAGGATTCTCAGCTGGAACAAGGCCGCGGAACGCCTATTCGGCTACACCGCCGAACAGGCCATTGGTCAAGACGCCGGTAATCTGCTGGTTCCCGAAGCGCTTCGGGAAGAAGAGCGGCAGATGCTGGAAGGCATTCGGGACGGCAAGTCGTTTGCCTATCTGTGGACCAAGCGCAAGAAGGCGAACGGCGATCTGGTCGATGTCGCGGTGAGCATCTCGCCGATGCATTCGGACGATGGTCTGTTGATCGGCATATCCGCATCTGCGCGCGACATCACCGATCTGGTCGAGGCCGAGCGAGAGGTTCACAGTCGCAATGCGTCGCTGGCGCAGCAAGTCGCCGAACGCACTGCTCAGCTCGAGAAGACACTGACGCTGCAAAGCGCCATTCTCGAACGCGCCGCCTACGCGGTGATCGCCACGGACGTTCGCGGCATTATCACGGTGTTCAACCCTGCTGCCGAACGCATGCTCGGCTACAAGGCCGAAGAGCTGATCGGGCGGGCGTCTCCGCTGCTGTTTCACGATCCACGGGAGCTGGCGGAGCAAGCCGACGCATTGAGGGCGCAGGGCATCGCGGCCGAGCCGAATCTCCGCGTATTGCTACATCGCCTCCGGCAGAACGATCCTGATACGGCGGTCTGGACCTATATCGACGAGCTCGGGAACCGTATTCCGACTCGGCTGACTCTGAGCCGGCTGCGAACCAAGGATGGGGTCAATCTCGGTGTCCTCGGCATCGCGATCGACCTCACCGAGCAGCTCAAGTACGAGAACGAACTCAAGGCGGCGCGCGCCAGCGCCGAGCAGGCGAGCGCCGCCAAGGCCGACTTTCTGGCCAATATGAGCCACGAGATCCGCACGCCGCTCAACGGCATCATCGGCTACGCCGACCTGGCGCTCGAAGATCAGACCTTGGCGCCTGAAACCCGCCGGCAGCTGTCGCGCATCTTCGAGGCTAGTAATTCGCTGCGGGTGATCATCGACGACATTCTCGATTTCTCGAAGATCGAAGCCTGCGGCGTCAAGCTGGACAGCAAGCCGCTCTACATCAACGAACTGATCGAGAACTGTGCCTCCATCATCGAGCCCAAGGCCGACGAGAAGGGGCTCACGCTGATCGCCACGACACGTGATACGCCGCCGGTGCTGATCGGAGATGCCGTCCGGCTGCGGCAGGTGATGCTGAACCTGATGAACAACGCGGTCAAATTCACGGCGAACGGCTGCGTCGAGCTCATCGTCTCCTGTCTGTCGAATAACGGCACCGCGGCGCAGCTCCGTATCGCCGTCAGGGATACGGGCATCGGCATTTCGAACGACGAGCAGAAGCTCTTGTTCAAGCGCTTCAGCCAAGCCGACGAAACGATCTCGCGCAAATACGGCGGCACCGGCCTCGGCCTGGCCATTTCGCAACGCATCGTCCAGGCGATGGGCAGCGAGCTGAAGATCGAAAGCGAGCCTGGCTTCGGTAGCAGCTTCTATTTCGACCTGGAATTGCCGATCGCCGGACAGATCGACATCGAGCAGCACGACGGCCCGGTTCGCAGCAACCGCTGCGCCCGCATTCTGGTGGTCGACGATGTCGAGATGAACCGCGAGCTTTGCAAGACGATGCTGACCCGCGACGGCCATGAGGTCGACCTCGCCGAGAACGGCGGCACGGCGATCACCATGGTCGGCAGCCGCAGCTACGACATGATCTTCATGGACGTACAGATGGGCGAGATGGATGGTATGGAAGCGACCCGTCGCATCCGCGGCCTGGGCGCCGCGCTGCAGAGCGTCCCGATCATCGCCCTGACGGCGAATGTGTTGCCCGAGCAGGTCGCGCGCTACAAGTCGGCCGGCATGGACGATCACCTCGGCAAACCGATCAATCGGGTCGAACTTCTTGCCTGTGTCGCCAAGTGGATCGACGGAGATGTCCCTCGCGTGGCGTCTGGGCCGCTCGTGCCGGAGTTGCAGTCGAACGAGCCGCCGGTGCGAGACAATAGTGCATTGGAAGAACTGCGCCTGTTTGCCAGTGATCAGGACATCGCTGGTTTCGCGACGCAGCTTCGCG
>NZ_BADD01000497.1 GCF_000333455.1 Rhodopseudomonas sp. B29 | reverse complement strand
CGAGGATCCGAACCGTCCGAGGTTCTTCGGCTATCTGTCGCTGTTCACCTTCGCCATGCTGATGCTGGTGACGGCCAACAATCTGGTGCAGCTGTTCTTCGGCTGGGAAGGCGTCGGTCTCGCGTCCTACCTGCTCATCGGTTTCTGGTACCAAAAGCCGTCCGCCAATGCCGCCGCCATCAAGGCCTTCGTGGTCAACCGCGTCGGCGACTTCGGTTTCGCGCTCGGCATCTTCGCGATCTTCTATCTGACCAAATCGACCGACTTCGAGGCGATCTTCGCCGCGGCGCCGTCGCTGACCGGCCAAACCATCAACTTCTTCGGTTGGCATGCCGACGCGCTGACGCTGACCTGTCTCCTGTTGTTCATGGGCGCGATGGGCAAGTCGGCGCAGTTCCTGCTGCACACCTGGCTGCCGGACGCGATGGAAGGCCCGACCCCGGTGTCGGCGCTGATCCACGCCGCCACCATGGTGACGGCGGGCGTGTTCATGGTCGCCCGGCTGTCGCCGCTGTTCGAGCTGGCGCCAACCGCGCAGGCCGTCGTCATGCTGTTCGGCGCCACCACGGCGTTCTTCGCCGCGACCGTCGGCCTCGTCCAGAACGACATCAAGCGCGTGATCGCGTACTCGACCTGTTCGCAGCTCGGCTACATGTTCGTGGCGATGGGCGCGGGCGCTTACTCGGTCGGCATGTTCCATCTGTTCACGCACGCCTTCTTCAAGGCGCTGCTGTTCTTGGGCGCCGGCTCGGTGATCCACGCGATGCACCACGAGCAGGACATGCGGAACATGGGCGGGCTGAAGGACAAGATCCCCTTCACCTACATCACCATGCTGATCGGCACGCTGGCGCTGACCGGCTTCCCGTTGACCGCCGGCTACTTCTCCAAGGACGCGATCATCGAAGCGGCGTTCGTGTCGCACAATCCGTTCGCGTTCTACGGCTTCCTGATGACGGTGGTGGCCGCCGGCCTGACCTCGTTCTACTCGTGGCGTCTGGTGTTCATGACCTTCCACGGCAAGCCGCACGACCAGCATCATTATGAAGCGGCGCACGAGAGCCCGCTGCCGATGACGATCCCGCTGTTCGTGCTGTCGGTCGGCGCGCTCGCCGCCGGCTTCCCGTTCAAGGAGCTGTTCGCCGGCCACGGCATCGAGGAGTTCTTCCGCGAGTCGCTGAAGATGAACCCGCACATCATCGACGAGATGCATCACGGCGTGCCGCAATGGATCGCCTTGCTGCCGACCGTGATGATGGCCGGCGGCTTCCTCGTCGCCTGGCTGTTCTACATCCGTCGCCCGTATCTGCCGGTCGAGCTCGCGAACCAGCACCAGCTGCTCTACAAGTTCCTGCTCAACAAATGGTACTTCGACGAGCTGTACGACGTCATCTTCGTCCGTCCGGCGAAGTGGATCGGCCGCCAGCTCTGGAAGAAGGGCGACGGCATGCTGATCGATGGCCTCGGCCCCGACGGCATCTCGGCGCGTGTGCTCGACGTCACCCGCGGGGTCGTCAAGCTGCAGACCGGCTATCTCTATCACTACGCCTTCGCGATGCTGATCGGCGTCGCGGCGCTGATCACCTGGTTCATGCTTGTTCGGGCGGCTCCGCGAGCGCCGACATCAACTCGCCGGCACCCTGTCCGGCGGCGAGCAACAGATGCTGGCGATCGGCCGGGCGATCATGTCGAAGCCCGAAGTAGTGATGTTCGACGAGCCGTCGATCGGGCTGTCACCGGCTCTCAC
>NZ_BADD01000498.1 GCF_000333455.1 Rhodopseudomonas sp. B29 | reverse complement strand
GCGGAGACTATTCGAACTCGGAGAGTTCGACGGTGCGGCCGCCGACGTCGGCATTCGAAGCACGGATGGCGTCGCGGATCTTCGCCAGCGTGATGCCGCGGTCGCGCATCCGCAACGGATCGAGCACGACGTTGTACTGCTTGACGAAGCCGCCGATGCTGGCGACCTCGGCGACGCCTTCGGCCTTGGCCAGCGCGAAGCGCAGATTCCAATCCTGGATGGTGCGGGTATCGGCGAGATTGAGCTGCTTCGAGACAACGGCGTATTGATACACCCAGCCGACGCCGGTGGCGTCGGGGCCGATCGTCGGCGCGACGCCGGCCGGCAGCCGGGACGCCGCGCCGTTGAGGAATTCGAGCACGCGCGAGCGCGCCCAATAGATGTCGGTGCCGTCCTCGAAGATCACATAGACGAACGACACGCCGAAGAACGAGAAGCCGCGCACGACTTTCGACTTGGGCACGGTGAGCATCGCGGTTGTGAGCGGATAGGTGACCTGATCCTCGATCACCTGCGGCGCCTGGCCGGGATATTCGGTGTAGACGACGACCTGGGTGTCGGACAGATCCGGGATGGCGTCGAGCGGCAGGTGCAGCAAAGCGTAGAGCCCGGCTGCGGCGGCGAAACCGGTGCCGAACAACACCAGCAACAGGTTGCGCGCCGACCAGGCGATGAGGCGGGCGATCATTGGTGGTCTCCCATCGCGGTGTGGTCCTGCGTCGTGGACTCGGGCTGCGCGGCCGGCGACGATGCTGCGGCGAAGCCTTTCAGCGCCGCGCGCAGATTGCTTTCGGCGTCGATCAGGAAGTTGGCCGAGGTGACGACCTTGTCGCCCTCCGTGAGCCCGTTGGTGATTTCGACGCGGCCGTCGCCGCGCTGGCCGACATCGACGTCGCGGGGCGCGAAGCGGCCGTCGCCTTTGTCGAGCAACACGAGCTTGTGCTCGCCATTATCGAGCACGGCAGACTCCGGAACTGTCAGCACCGGCCCGTCACCGCCCACGTCGATGTCAGCATCGACATACATGTCGGGCAGCAGCTTCATGTCCGGATTGGCGAGTTCGATACGCACACGCGTTGTGCGCGTGTCGCGGTTGAGCTGCGGATAGATCACCGCAATCGTGCCGACGAAGTTGCGGCCCGGGAAGGCGCGGGCGCGGATCGTGACCTTCTGGCCTTGCGCGATGCGCCCGAGGTCGCGCTCGGGAAGCTCGACCAGCGCCCACACCAGCGAAATATCGGCGATCCGGAACAGGACGTCGCCGACATTGGCGCGCATACCCTCGATGGCATTGCGCTCCAAGACGACGCCGTCGCGCGGCGCGGTCCATTGCACGCTCACCGGGGTCGTGCGGGTGCGATCCATGTCGGCGATGACTTGGTCGGGCACGTCGAGATTGACCAGCCGCTGCCGCGAGCCGCGGCCGAACGCCTCGACGCCGCTGGTGGTCTTGGAATTGATGGTCGAGAGATATTCGGCGGACGCGGCGGCGATCGCCGAACTGTAGATCTGCATCAGCGGCTGACCCGCCTTGACGATGCTGCCGGTGGTGACGTCGGCGACCTTCTCGACGAAGCTCTCGCTGCGCATCGCGATCACCGAGACGCGGCGCTCGTCGAGCTGGATGACGCCGGGCGCCTTGATGCGCACATGCAGGGGCTGGCGCATCACCGGTTCCGAGACGACGCCGCTGCGCTGGATCTTCCCCGGTGACAGCTTGACCGTGCCGTCGTCCGACTGCTCGTCGGCGTAGACCGGGACGTAGTCCATCCCCATCGAGTCCTTCTTCGGAACCGGCGAGGTGTCGGGCAACCCCATCGGATTGCGGTAGTACAAAATCTTGCGTGACGGATCAGGCGCGGCCTTCTTGGGCGGCGCTGGAACGGCAGCGTCGTCGTACACCGGCAAGTAATCGCGCCCGTCGACGGTTTTCTTCGGCACCGCCGACCAGTTCGGCGCGCCGGAGGGATCGCGATAGTACAGCGGTTTCGGTTGTTCGGCCGTAGCCGGGAAAGCGAACGACGCAAAGCAAAGGCCGGCCAAGGCGAGCAGGCGGAGTGAGCGCAGCGAAAACATGACGTGCACCATCGGGCGCCGTGACAGGCGCTTGCTGAAGATGAAAGGGAGAGGGAGCGGCGCCGCAGCCCTGCGGCGCCGCGTGCGCCTACTTGACCGCCTTGACGATCACCTTGCCGGTGACAGTCTCAGTCTCGCCCTGGATCTTGGCGGACAGCGTGACCTGATAGCGGCCCGCCATCGGCAGATCGGTCTTGAAGGCATAGACGCCGGGCTCCGGCGCCTGCACCGCAGTCACCGGCGATTCCATGTCAGCCATGTTGTCCGGCGCCATGTCGACGCGCGTCTTGAAAATGACGGCGTCGGTCACCGGCTTGCCGGTGGTCTTGTTGGTGAGGCGGATCGCGACGACGACGTCGTCGCCCTTTTTCATCTCGGCCTTGACGGGCTCGAACGCATAGTCGGCCGCGCCGGCGTGAGCGGTGGTCGCCGCGATTGAAAGAGCGACGGCACAAGCCGCGGCGGTGCTGAATTTTGCAAGCATGATTGTCTCCAAAGCTGTCTGATCTCGTGCCGCGGCAGGAAGCGCGCGGCATCGCTGGGGCACGGGCGAAGCCGTGCGGTCAAAGCGGAGAGATCAGGCGCGTGGAGGCCGGAACGGCGGCGCGCCGGCGTGGTCCGGCACGAATCGATCGATCCGCGCCGGGAAGCGGCCTTCGGAGAAGACGAGCGAACGCGATGCGACGCCGACGCTCGGTGGACCGGCGATCGAGACGCCGATGCAGCAGTTGCCGAGCGGGCATTTGCTGTCGTGGGCCGGCATCTGATGGTCTGAGGCAGGAGCCTGCGCCGAATCGACGGCGTGGTGACAGGACTCATCCATCGCCGCTTCGGTGGCGTGGTCCATCACCACGTGGCCGTAGTGAGCCGTCGCCACGGGCTGCTCGGCGCCCTGAGCTGTCGGGATGAACGAGGCGACCGCGGGGCTGGCAAGCGGCAGCATCGCCAGCGCAGCGACGACCCACAAGCTCACCATGATCGTCAACAGCCGCATCGTGCGGTCCGCAGTCCTTTATCAAAGGCCTCGACGCTACGAACCTGATGGCAGGTCGCTGTCTTCGCCTTGAGGCATCTCAACTCAGGACAGCACGATACCCCGGCGGGGTAGCGGGCGCAATTGCGTCTGATGGCTAAAGCGCCGGTCCCGGGTCTGCAGCCGCCAAGCCAAACAATCGGAACGCGCGTCTGTAAAAGTTGAATTGCAGTGTGGGGAAAATGTAAGCCGTTGAGGCTGCGCCATAAACTGGCGCGAGAGACGGGGCTCGAACCCGCGACCTCCGGCGTGACAGGCCGGCGCTCTAACCAACTGAGCTACTCCCGCGCGGGTGCGTGTCCCGCAGGTGGCCGGACTTAAAGGTGCCGCCGCGCCAAGTCAAGCGGCGTCGGACGAGAACGTGGATCTCCCGCACTTCGGCTTATGCCGACGCGCAAATCCGTCGCTTCACTCGATCGGATCGTGGCTGTCGCGGCCGTCGGTCCAGGTGGCGCGCTCGTCGTAGCCTTTGCGGCTCGAGTAGAACACCAGGGCCATGAGGCCGATGCCGATCGCCAGCGAGAACACGATGCCGAGCCCCATCGCCAGGTATCCGGTCGCCGGCATGTCGACGTCGCCGACGGTCAGGCCCTGATAGGCGAAGTAGCCGGCCGGCAGCAGCAGCAGGACCAGCGCGGCGATCAATGCCCAGCGGCCGGCGGCGTTTGAGGTTTTGGTGGGCGGGGACGGATCGGTCATCGGCTCCAACCTGTCGTGAACGCGCCGAGCATGATGCAGAGCGGCTGACCGGTGCAATGGGCAGAGGCCGTCAGCGTTCCACCGCGACGTCGCGAGGGGACCTCAGAACGTCGTCGTGGTGCGAACGCCGAACACCACGGCGTCGCGAATGCGGTGGGTCGCGGTCGCATCGCGCGGATCGAGCGTGCCGCCGCCGGGATGCATCACATATTCGAATACTGGCTGGACCGCGAAGTTCGGCGTGAGCTGGGCCCAGTAATTGACCTCGATCACCGCCTCGAAGTCGCGGATCGGCGTGGCAATGCCGGTGAACAATTGGACGTCGCGGTCGTACCGCTTGGCGCCTTCGGAGATTTTCGCAAAGGTCGCCGCGACGCCGAACTTGTCGTCGGGCCGGCTGGCGCTGAAACCGCTGACCTGGACGCCGCCGTCGAGATAGAAGCTGATCAGATTGCGGTCCGATGGACTGATCGAAGAGCGCAGGAACAGGCCGACGCCTTTGGCCGAAGCGAGCGGGCTCCGCCACAGCAATTGCTCGAACACGGCGAAGATGCCCTGGTTGCGGCGCAGCCGTGCAGCCTCGCCGGAACTCAGCGGATCGGCCAGAGCGAGACCGTCGGCACCGCGGTCGAGCGAGGTGAAGTCGCCGAGATGATACCAGCCGCCGAGCGCGACTGTGCCCGGCATGGCGTCGGCGCCGAGCCCGTAGCCGTAGCGCAGCTGACCGATCAACCAGGGCGGATCGCTGACCCGGAATGCCAGGCCATTGGCATTCTTGATCTGCGGATCGCCGGGACCGGGCGGCGCGGCGGCGCCGTCGAACACCGCCAGATAGGCGGTGACGGAGTTGCTGATCTGCGCCTTGAGCCGTACGCCGGGCACTGCCAGCGGCGGCGACGGGCCGCCGCTCGGCAGCACAACCCCGGTGATGCCGGGCCAGCCCAGCGCCGAATTGACGAAGATGTCGTCGTATTTGCTGTCGATGAATTCGGCATCCGAGGGCTGCTGGCCGACGCGGATCAAGAGTTTGCCGTCGAACAGCGCCTGCTCGATCCACAATTCATAAAGCCGCGTCGCCGACAGCGCCTCGACGCCGCTGACCAGCATCAGATTGCCGACGTAACTGCGCGACAGGCCGTCGCCGTGGATCTGGAAGAAATTGGCGTGGAAGGTGGCGCCGTTCCAGCCGGCCAGCTTGCCGAGATCGACAGTGGTGCCGAGATCGACACGGCCGGTGTAGATCGTGCCGGTGCGGACCCCGCGGGAAACGTTGCCGAGCACCTCGCCGATATAAGTGAGGTTGAACTGGATGCCCCATTCAGCGAGCGTCTGACGGATATCCTTGGCCGGCGCCGCGTTGGCCGCGCCGCGATCCTCGGCGTGCAGCGACGTTGGTGCGACGACGAACGCGAGCAGCAGGGCGCCCCACGTTGCGGCGAGCCGAAGCGCTGGCGACTGAACCCGGCTCACGCAGCACCCGCTTATCTGACCAGGCCGATCCGTTTCATCAGCAGGAACGCCGCGAACGATGACAGCACCATCAGGCCGGCGGCCCACAGGAAGCCGGTTTCCGTCTCGGTGAACGGCAGGCCCTTGGTGTTCATGCCGAACAGGCCGGTCACCAGCGTCGGCGGCAGCAGCAGCGCGGTCAGTACCGAGAGCACCCGCAGGCTGTCGTTGGTCTGTTCTTCGATCTTCAGATGCAGCTCTTCCTGCAACAGCCGGCTGCGCTCGCGCATTTCGATGACCGAGTGATCGAGGCCGTCGAGCCGCTGCGCCAGCTTGCCGGCGCGCAGTCGCAGCGCAGGCTTGAGATCGACCGGGGTGTTGCGGTCGAAACGGTGCAGCACGATGCGCAGGCCCGACAGATGCCGGTGCAGCCGCACGCAGGTCCGGCGCAGCCGGCCGAGCGAGCCGCGGACATCGTCGGCGTCTTCCGACAGCACTTTCTCTTCGACGTGATCGAGGTCGTGCTCGATGCCATCGACGATGCGCTCCATCGCGTCGGCGACACTGTCGACGATGGTCTCGAACAGCATGGCCGCGCTGTCGATGCGGGCTCCGCCCTCGAGCGCGCGCCGCGCCGCCTCGACCGAACATAGCGCCTTGTGCCGGCCGCTGATCAGCATCCGCTCGGTCATGACGAAGCGCAGATAGCCGGTGTCCTCGGTGATGTCGGCGATGTCGCGGAGCAGGTCGGCGATCACGCCGTAGATGCATTCGCCGGAGCTGTGGATCTGCTGATAACTGTCCTTCGACAACAGCAGCGTGCGCGCCTGCGCCGGCAGGTCGGCCGCCGCGAGCCATTGCAGCGCGCGGGAATCGGCCAAATTGAAATGCAGCCAGGTCCAGCCGCCGCGGTCGTGCGCCTGCGGCTCGTGCAGTTCGAGCGGCTCCGAGGAGCCGTCGGCGGCGAACCGGAACGCCCACACCAGTCCGGGAATGGACGACCCGGCTGCAGGCGCCCCGGTAGCTGCGGCCGACGGGGCGGGAGCGTCAGCGGTCATCACCGTCGCTCCCATTGTCGCGTGTCACGCTGTCTCGACCCGCGCGATCACAGCACGCGCGAGAAGATCACATACAGCGTCGCCGACAGCGCGATCGCGGCCGGCAGCGTCAGTACCCAGGCCAGCACCAGATTGCGGATCGTCGCCATCTGCAGGCCCGAGCCGTTCGCCGCCATGGTGCCGGCGACGCCGCTCGACAGTACGTGCGTGGTCGACACCGGCAGGCCGAACATGTCGGCCGCGCCGATGGTGGCGGCGGCGACCAGCTCGGCCGAGGCGCCCTGCGCGTAGGTGAGATGCGACTTACCGATCTTCTCGCCGACGGTGATGACGATGCGCTTCCAGCCGATCATGGTGCCGAGCCCGAGCGCGATCGCCACCGCGATCTTCACCCAGGTCGGGATGAACTTGGTGGCCTGATCGAGCGAGCCTTTGTAGGCGTTCAGCGTGGCGACTTCGTCTTTGCCGAGGTCGTTCTCTTTGTCCTTCATCAGGAAGCGGATCGCCTCGGAGGCGAGATACATGTCGTTGCGGGTGTTGCCGACGGCGTCGGCGGGCACCTTGCTGAGCGAACCGTAGCGTTGCACCTGGTCGCCGATGTCCTTCACCAGAACGGCGAGAGCGGGGTAGGTGCCTTCGCTGATCTGGTGGGCGGCGACATACTGCGTCACGACCGGACGCGGATCGCCGATGATGCCGTGGCCGAAGCCCTTGGCGGAGATCAACGCGGAAGCGGCGGTGGAGGTCTGCTCGAACCGGGCGACCTGGGAGTCCGGCAGCGCACGGTTGAGCGCGTAGGCGGTCGGCACCGTGCCGATCAGGATCAGCATGATCAGGCCCATGCCCTTCTGGCCGTCATTGGAGCCGTGAGCGAAGCTGACGCCGGTGCAGGTCAGGATCAAGAGTCCGCGGATCCACCACGGCGGCGCGGCGTCGCCTTCCGGCGCGGTGTAGAGCTTGGGATTGCGCACGACGAACTTCAGCAGCAGCAGCAGGATCGCCGCACAGACGAACCCGACCAGCGGCGATAGCAGCAGCGCGTAGCCGATCTCGGTGGCCTTACCCCAGTCCACGCCCGACGTTCCGTCGCGGCCGCGCATCATCGCATTGGCGACGCCGACGCCGATGATCGAGCCGATCAGCGTGTGCGAAGAGGAGGCGGGGAGGCCGAAATACCAGGTGCCGAGATTCCACATGATGGCGGCAATCAGCAGCGCGAACACCATGGCGAAGCCGGCGCTGCTGCCGACCTGCAGGATCAGTTCGACCGGGAGCAGCGAGACGATGCCGAACGCCACCGCGCCGGTCGATGTCAGGACGCCGAGGAAGTTGAAGAAGCCGGACCACACCACGGCGATCTCGGGTTGCAACGAGTGGGTGTAGATCACGGTCGCCACCGCGTTGGCGGTGTCGTGGAAGCCGTTGACGAATTCGAAGCCGAGCGCAATCAGCAGCGCGATCAGCAGCAGGATATACGGCAGATAGGTGGTGACGCGGGTGCCGGTGGCCTCGACATCGATGTAGATGCTGTAGGTGACGTACAGGATGCCGGCCGCCAGAATCCCGAAAAACAGGATCATGGTCAGCGGGTTAAAACCCTTGTCCAGGTTCGGTCGACCGGCCGGCTGAACGGGTCCGCTGTCGCCCAAGGTCTGGTTGATCGTCATATCCGTCATGTCGCGCCCCTCGACTAATCGCCGAGCGATCATGGTCGCGGGAGTTAACGGCTGAATGACAACTGCGACAAAATATACTTAGCGCATGCGGCCGCGCGATTGCCGGAGCATCTTCGATGCCGCGCGTTCGTCTCTCTGTTCGTCGGAACTAATTGTTGGATGAATTGCGAGGCCCACGATAATGCGGCGGACGACGATAGGATTTGGCTGGAACAGTTAGTTGGCCGCGAGAGGTTCCATCGACTTTGATCCAACGCATTGCCGGATGATGGCCTGAACTGCAGTGTGCCGCCCGCCGCCTCCGAGGAGTTGCTGACATGCTCGATCATCCCGGCTCGCCCGATCCGCTTCCCACCGTGTGGGATCCAAATTCTCGAGTCGGCGACATGCTGGCCGGCAAACGCGGACTGATCGTCGGCGTCGCCAACGAGCATTCGATCGCATTCGGTTGCGCCGCCAAGCTGCGCGGCTTCGGCGCCGAGGTGGCGCTCACCTATCTGAACGATCGCACCCGGGATTTCGTCGCGCCGCTCGCCGAGCAGATCGGCGCCAGCCTGCTGATGCCGCTCAACGTCGAGACGCCCGGTGAACTGGACGCGGTGTTCGAGCGTATCCGTCAGGAGTGGGGGCGGCTCGATTTCCTGGTGCATTCGATCGCCTTCGCGCCGCGCGACGATCTGCACGGCCGGGTGATCGACTGCTCGCAAGCCGGCTTCGAACAGGCGATGCGGGTGTCGGTCTATTCGTTCTTGGAGATGGCCCGGCTGGCCGAACCGCTGATGACCGAGGGTGGGACGCTGCTGACGATGAGCTATTACGGCGCCGACAAGGTGGTCAGTAACTACAACGTCATGGGCCTCGCCAAGGCGTCGCTGCAGGCTGCGGTGCGCTACCTCGCGGCGGAACTCGGCGACAAGAAGATTCGGGTCTATGCGGTGTCGCCGGGACCGCTGAAGACCCGCGCCGCCAGCGGCATCGCGCATTTCGACGAGTTGGTCGAAGCCGCGGTGGCGCGCAGCCCCGGGCATCGGCTGGTGGACATCGCCGAGATCGGCCGTGTCGTGGCGTTCCTGGTCGGGCCGGGTGCCTCGGGAATGACCGGCGACACCATCTATATCGACGCCGGACTGCACAACATGGCCTGAGCCGAGCCGGGCCAGGCGGCCTGGGTACTCGCTGCGATCTGCAAGCGATCTCACCGCGCAACAAAAAAGCCGCCCGAAAGGGCGGCTCGCCGCATTGCTGGTTTCCGCTGGTCAAACGTCTGTGAGAGACCTTCTTGGCGAAGCTCGCACGGTTATCTCACCATTGAGGTGTCCGAGCTCGTCACCGTGATTTGCTTCGTCGCCTTGATCACGGGAACCGACTGGGCCTGCTGGCTGTAGTCGGCGCCGGCGCGGGCAAAGATGCCGAGGCTGGTGATGCAGATGCCAGCCACCAGTGCCACCACCACGATCTTCAGATGGGTTGCGCGATCAGCCGAGTGGATCGAATGGTTCATCTGCCGCCTCCTCGCGTCCTCAAGCCGCGTTGATTGGCAGACCTTGCCCGGCGTCTGTTTCAGGAAAGTTTCGCGGGCAGCGGAAAATGGTTTCGTCTGCTGCTTATGGTTGCAGAATGGTTTACGCTGAGCGGGCGACTTCGGAGCGGCTGCAACGGTAAAGTGTGTTCGGGATTCACCTGCCTAGGTGTCAACACAGCTTGTCTTGCGCCCCCTGTTGCACTGCGCTAAGCGGTAGAACAATTCAAATGAGAACGAGTCTGCGGCGGTGCAAAAACCGCAGGTAAGGATCGATAATGAGCGGCATTCTGCCGAACTATCTTCCCATCGTGGTCTTCATTATCGTGGCGGCCGGGTTGAGTTTTGTGCTGCTGGTGGCGCCTTTCGCGGTGGCTTATCAACAGCCCGACCCGGAAAAACTCTCGGCTTATGAATGCGGGTTCAATGCTTTCGGCGATGCCCGCATGAAGTTCGACGTCCGGTTTTACTTGGTCGCCATCCTGTTCATTATCTTCGATCTTGAAGTGGCGTTCCTGTTTCCTTGGGCGGTGGCCTTTGGAAAGCTCGGTGCAACCGGCTTCTGGTCGATGATGGTGTTTCTCGGCGTGCTGACGGTCGGCTTCGCCTATGAGTGGAAGAAGGGCGCGCTGGAATGGGACTGAGTCCGCGTTCGACCTCGATGCAGCAGACCGCTGTGGCGCAGCCGCTGATCGCGCGCCAGCCGAGCGGCATCATTGATCCCAACACCGGCAAGCCGGTCGGGGCCGACGATCCGTATTTTCTCAACGTCAACGCCGAGCTGGCCGACAAAGGCTTCTTCGTCGCAGCGGCCGATGATCTGATCACCTGGGCGCGCACCGGCTCGCTGATGTGGATGACGTTCGGCCTTGCCTGCTGCGCGGTCGAGATGATGCAGCTGTCGATGCCGCGCTTCGACGCCGAGCGCTTCGGTTTCGCGCCGCGCGCGTCGCCGCGCCAGTCCGACGTGATGATCGTCGCCGGCACGCTGACCAACAAGATGGCTCCGGCGCTGCGCAAGGTCTACGACCAGATGCCGGAGCCCCGCTACGTCATCTCGATGGGGTCCTGCGCCAACGGCGGCGGCTACTACCACTATTCCTATTCGGTGGTACGTGGCTGCGACCGTATCGTGCCGATCGACATTTACGTCCCGGGCTGTCCGCCCACCGCCGAAGCGCTGCTCTACGGCGTGATGCTCCTCCAGAAGAAGATCCGCCGCACCGGCACTATCGAACGCTGATGCGACGCGGGCCCGACGCTGACATAAAGAAACGCTGAGAGAAGGCTGGTCATGGACGACAACGGGCTCGACACCCTGGGTCAGACGATCGTTGGCGCGCTACAAGGCGCCGCGACCGGCTATGAGGTGGCGTTCAGCCAACTCACCCTCCATGTCCAGGCCGACAAGCTGGTGGACGTCGCGCGGGTGCTGCGCGACGATCCGCGCTTCCGCTTCGTCAGCTTCATCGACATGACAGCGGTCGACTATCCCGGCCGCGTGCCGCGTTTCGACGTCGTCTATCATTTGATGTCGCCGACGCTGAACGAGCGCATCCGCGTCAAGGCGCAGGCCGGCGAAACCACGCTGGTGCCGTCGATCATCGAGGTGTTCCCCGGCGCCGACTGGTTCGAGCGCGAGGCCTACGACCTCTACGGCATCATCATCACCGGCCACCCCGACATGCGCCGGCTCCTGACCGACTATGGCTTTGACGGCCATCCGCTGCGCAAGGATTTCCCGCTGACCGGCTTCGTCGAGGTTCGCTACGACGACGACCAGAAACGCGTGGTCTACGAGCCGGTTCGGCTCAACCAGGAATTCCGCAAATTCGATTTCCTGTCGCCGTGGGAAGGGGCGGATTATCCGATCCTTCCGGGTGACGAGAAGGCCAGCAACAAGGCAGGTCACTGATGGCTGAGGCAGAGCCCGCAGTCCGCAATTTCACGATCAACTTCGGCCCGCAGCATCCGGCTGCGCACGGCGTGCTGCGGCTGGTGTTGGAGCTCGACGGCGAAGTCGTCGAGCGGGTCGATCCGCATATCGGCCTGCTGCATCGCGGCACCGAGAAGCTGATCGAGCAGAAGACCTATCTGCAGGCGATCCCGTATTTCGACCGGCTCGATTATGTCGCGCCGATGAACCAGGAGCACGCGTTCTGCCTCGCGGTCGAGAAGCTGCTCGGCATCGAAGTGCCTCGCCGTGCTCAGCTGATCCGCGTGCTCTACGCCGAGATCGGCCGCATCCTGTCGCATCTGCTCAACGTCACCACGCAGGCGATGGACGTCGGCGCGCTGACCCCGCCGCTGTGGGGCTTCGAAGAGCGCGAGAAGCTGATGCTGTTCTACGAGCGCGCGTCCGGCAGCCGGATGCACGCCGCGTATTTCCGCGTTGGCGGCGTCCATCAGGACCTGCCGACCAAGCTGGTCGACGATATCGACGCCTGGTGTGACGCGTTCCCGCAGACCATCGACGACCTCGACCGCCTGCTCACCGGCAACCGCATCTTCAAGCAGCGCAACGTCGATATCGGCGTGATCTCGCTGGAAGACGCCTGGAAGTGGGGCTTCTCCGGCGTGATGGTGCGCGGCTCGGGCGCGGCCTGGGATTTGCGCAAGGCGCAGCCTTACGAATGCTACGCCGAGATGGATTTCGACATTCCGATCGGCAAGAACGGCGACTGCTACGACCGTTACTGCATCCGCATGGAAGAGATGCGGCAGGCGGTGAAGATCATGAAGCAGTGCATCGCCAAGCTGCGCGAGCCGGCCGGGCAGGGACCGGTCGCTGTCGAGGATCACAAGATCTTCCCGCCGCGCCGCGGCGAGATGAAGCGCTCGATGGAAGCGCTGATCCATCACTTCAAGCTCTACACCGAAGGCTTTCACGTGCCGGCCGGCGAAGTCTATGCCGCGGTCGAGGCGCCGAAGGGGGAGTTCGGCGTGTATCTGGTCTCCGACGGCACCAACAAGCCGTACAAGTGCAAGATCCGCGCGCCGGGCTTTGCCCATCTGCAGGCGATGGACTACATGAGCCGCGGCCATCTGCTCGCCGACGTCTCGGCGATCCTCGGTTCGCTCGACATCGTGTTCGGAGAGGTCGATCGGTGATCGCACCCGAGCCCATCCAGTTCGATCGCGCCACCGGCGCTCTCGAGGGCGCCAGCGCTCTCGAGCGCATGGCTGCGCTCGCGCTGGTGATGGGCGCCAAGGTGTCGTCGACCTTTTCGTATCGCGGCTACAATTTCGCTGCCAACGTGCTGCGCAAGGCGCTGCCGACGCGCGACATCGCCATCAAGCTCAATGCCGACGCCACCTTCGTGTTTCCCTATGGCGACGGCTATTGGAGCAAGCTGCTGCAGCGCGACTACGACTACGAGATCGAGCTCGACCTGCTTTTCCGCGGCGCCGCCGACGTCGACTACACGCTGGTCGATTGCGGCGCGAACTACGGCTATTGGTCGGTGCTGGTGTCGAGCAAGCCATTCGGTTCGCATCCGGTCATCGCTATCGAGCCGTCGTCGCAGAATTTCGCCCGGCTCGCCAATAACGCGCGGGTCAACGGCGGCCGCTTCGAAGTGATGCGCTGCGCGGTCGGTGCCAAGCGCGGCACCGCGCGGCTCTCCGGCACCAAGCACGAGGCGTTCAGCATCGTCGGCGACGCCGATGCGCCCGGCGAAGAAGTGCCGGTGCTGCGGCTCGACGATCTGCTCGACGACGGCCATCTCGTCCCGGGCGGCAAATACGTCGTCAAACTCGATGTCGAAGGTGTCGAGATCGAAGCCATCCGCGGCGGCGAGCGGCTGCTGCAAGGCGACACCGCGATCCTTTGCGAGGAGCATGGCAGCGACCGCGATCACACCGTGTCGCGCTTCATCCTCGAACACACACCACTCAAACTGGCCGTGTACGACCCGCAGAGCGGCAAGTACGAAGCCGTGGTCGATCTTGCGATCCTCGATCGGATCAAGGTCGCCTCGAACGTCGGCTACAACGTCGTCGGCACCGCCAGCGCGTTCTGGCAGGCGCGGATCGAAAACCTGAATGCGGGCGCACAGCAGCGCTCGATGAGAAACTGATCATGTCCGTTCGTCGTCTCGCCCCCAAAGAGCTGCAGCCTGCCGGCTTCGCCTTCACGCCGGAGAACATCGAATTCGCCCAGCGCGAAATCGCCAAGTATCCGCCCGGCCGGCAGTTCTCCGCCGTGATCGCCATCATGTGGCGGGCGCAGGAGCAGAGCGGCGGCTGGCTGCCGGAAGCCGCGATCCGCGCCATCGCCGACATGCTCGAGATGCCGTACATCCGTGCGCTGGAAGTCGCGACCTTCTATACGATGTTCCAGCTCAACCCGGTCGGCAAGAAGGCCCACGTCCAGGTCTGCGGCACCACGCCCTGCATGCTGCGCGGCGCCGGCGAACTGATCGAGGTCTGCAAGAACCGCATCCACCACGACCCATTCCATCTGTCGGCCGACGGCGATTTTTCATGGGAAGAGGTCGAGTGCGCCGGTGCGTGCGTCAACGCACCGATGGTCCAGATCTGGAAGGATACTTACGAGGATCTGAACCCGGATCTGCTGAACAAGGTGCTGGACGGTTTCGCCAGCGGCAATCCGCCGAAGCCCGGTCCGCAGAACGGCCGTCAATACGCGGCGCCGATTACCGGTCCGACGACGCTCAAGACTGGTGGTATCAACGTTGCCTCTTCGGAGAACGACGGCCCGGCGCTGACCGACGCCGAATCCAAGAAACCGACCGAGGCTGCTAACGTCCAGGAACGGCCAGCGCCCAAGGCGCCCGCCGCGGACGCCACTGAAAAGAACCCGCCGCGATGACCGGAGTAGCACCAGCACGCGGCGTCATGAGGAGCGACAGCGTCATGCCGAAGCCGCTCTACATCGCCTTGCACGNCGCCGCCGCCGCGCTGTTCATTTTTCTGCTGCAGCGCTACGCGCTCAGTGCGACACTCGAATCCAGCCTGCTGTGGGCGCTCACCTTGGGTGGCTGCGCCGCGGGGCTGGCTTACGCCCAATCCAATCGCTGACAGGGAACGTCGCAAGCCATGCTCGACGACAAGGACC
This sequence comes from Rhodopseudomonas sp. B29, assembly GCF_000333455.1. GTDB lineage: Bacteria > Pseudomonadota > Alphaproteobacteria > Rhizobiales > Xanthobacteraceae > Rhodopseudomonas. The sequence continues at coordinate 6,033 of NZ_BADD01000498.1, read as the reverse complement.
GCATCTTCCGGAACCTGTACGGCCTCGACGATTGGGGCCTCAAGGGCGCGCGCCGTCGCGGCCAATGGGAAGGCACCAAGGCGATCATCGACAAGGGTCGCGACTGGATCATCAACGAGATGAAGGCGTCGGGCCTGCGCGGCCGCGGCGGCGCCGGCTTCCCGACCGGCCTGAAGTGGTCCTTCATGCCGAAGGAAAACGCCGACGGCCGGCCGAGCTACCTCGTCGTCAACGCGGACGAGTCCGAGCCGGGCACCTGCAAGGACCGCGAGATCATGCGCCACGACCCGCACACGCTGGTCGAAGGCTGCCTGATCGCCGGCTGCGCCATGGGCGCCCACACCGGCTACATCTATGTCCGCGGTGAGTTCATCCGCGAGCGCGAACATCTGCAGGCGGCGATCGACCAGGCCTATGAGGCCAAGCTGATCGGCAAGGACAACGTCCACGGCTATCCGTTCGACCTCTACGTCGCGCACGGCGCCGGCGCGTATATCTGCGGTGAAGAGACCGCGCTGCTCGAGAGCCTCGAGGGCAAGAAGGGCCAGCCGCGGCTGAAGCCGCCGTTTCCGGCGAACGTCGGCCTGTTCGGCTGCCCGACCACCGTCAACAACGTCGAGTCGATCGCGGTCGCCCCGGACATCCTGCGCCGCGGCGCCGCCTGGTTCTCCGGCATCGGTCGGCCGAACAATGTCGGTACCAAGCTTTACGGCATCTCCGGCCACGTCAACGCGCCGACCGTCGTCGAAGACGCGATGGGCATTCCGTTCCGTGAGCTGATCGAGAAGCACGCCGGCGGCATCCGCGGCGGCTGGGACAATCTCTTGGCGATCATTCCCGGCGGCGCGTCGTGCCCGCTGATCCCGGCTGCCGACTGCCAGGACCTGATCATGGACTTCGACGGCACTCGCGCGGTGAAGTCGTCGTTCGGCACCGCCGGCGTCATCGTCATGGACAAGTCCACCGACGTCGTCGCCGCGATCGCCCGTATCAGCTACTTCTTCAAGCACGAGAGCTGCGGCCAGTGCACGCCGTGCCGCGAGGGCACCGGCTGGATGTGGCGGGTGCTGGAGCGCATGGTCCACGGCCGCGCCCACAAGCGCGAGATCGACATGCTGCTCGAAGTCACCAAGCAGGTCGAAGGCCACACCATTTGCGCGCTCGGCGACGCCGCGGCGTGGCCGATCCAGGGCCTGATCCGCGCTTTCCGTCCGGAGATCGAGCGCCGCATCGACGACTTCTCGCGCAAGGCCACGCTCGACGACCAGGGCGTGCTCGACCCCGCGCACATGCAGGCGGCGGAGTAGGGCCGTCACGTGACTTGTTTACGAGCTACCGTTTTTCGAAAGTGATCGACACGCCATGATGAAACTGATCGTCGACGGCAAGGAAGTCGAGGTCCCGCCGGAGTACACGCTGCTGCAGGCCTGCGAGGCTGCCGGCGCGGAGATTCCGCGATTCTGCTACCACGAGCGGCTGTCGATCGCCGGCAACTGCCGCATGTGTCTTGTCGAACTCAAGGGCACGCCGAAGCCGGTGGCGAGCTGCGCCTGGGGCGTGCGCGATTGCCGCCCCGGCCCCAACGGCGAGCCGCCGGAGATCAACACCAAGACTCCGATGGTGAAGAAGGCCCGCGAGGGCGTGATGGAGTTCCTGCTGATCAACCATCCGCTCGACTGCCCGATCTGCGATCAGGGCGGCGAGTGCGACCTGCAGGACCAGGCGATGGGCTACGGTGTCGACTCGAGCCGCTTCGCCGAGAACAAGCGCGCGGTCGAGGACAAGTATCTCGGCGCGCTGGTCAAGACCTCGATGAACCGCTGCATCCAGTGCACCCGCTGCGTGCGTTTCGCGGCGGAAGTCTGCGGCGTGCCCGAGATGGGCGCGATCGGCCGCGGCGAGGACATGGAAATCACCACCTATCTCGAGAGCGCGCTCAGCTCCGAGTTGCAGGGCAACCTCGTCGATATCTGCCCGGTCGGCGCGCTGACCTCGAAGCCTTACGCCTTCGCGGCGCGGCCGTGGGAGCTCGGCAAGACGCAGTCGATCGACGTCATGGACGGCGTCGGCTCGGCGATCCGCGTCGATACGCGCGGCCGTGAAGTCATGCGTATCCTGCCGCGCGTCAATGAGGCGATCAACGAGGAGTGGATCTCCGACAAGACTCGCCACGTCGTCGACGGCCTGCGCACCCAGCGGCTCGATCGGCCCTACGTTCGCGAGAACGGCAAGCTGCGTCCGGCCTCCTGGCAGGAAGCGTTCGCCACCATCGCCGCCAAGCTGAAGGGCGTGGCCGGCAACAAGATCGGCGCGATCGCCGGCGATCTCGCCGCGGTCGAAGAGATGTTCGCGCTGAAGCAGCTGCTCGCCAAGCTCGGCTCGAGCAACCTCGCGACCCAGAACGTCGCGGCGTTCGACGCCAAGGCGGGCAGGGCGTCCTACATCTTCAACCCGACCATCGCGGGCATCGAGCAGGCCGACGCGTTGCTGATCATCGGCTCCAATCCGCGCAAGGAAGCGGCGATCCTCAACGCCCGCATCCGCAAGCGTTGGCGCGCCGGTGGCCTCGCCATCGGCCTGATCGGCGAGCGCGCCGACCTGACCTATCCGGTCGAGTATCTGGGCGCGGGTGTCGAGACGCTGGCCGACCTCGCCGCCGGCAAGCACTCCTTCGCCGAGACGCTGAAGAACGCCAAGCGGCCGATCGTGCTTATCGGCGCCGGCGCCACGTCGCGCCGCGACGGCGCGGCGCTGCTGGCGCAGGCCGCCAAGCTCGCCGCCGATTTCGGCGCGCTGGCTGACGACTGGAACGGCTTCGCCGTGCTGCACCCGTCGGCCTCGGCCGTCGGTGCGCTCGATATCGGCTTTGCGCCGGACGGCAAGAGCCTGACCGAGACCCAGATGCTGACCGCGGGTGCGCTCGACGTGATCTTCGCGCTCGGCGCCGACGAGGTGAAGCTGCCGGACAGCGGCTTCGTCGTCTACATCGGCACCCATGGCGATCGCGGCGCACACCGCGCCGACGTCATCCTGCCGGGCGCGGCCTACACCGAGAAGTCGGGCACTTACGTCAACACCGAGGGCCGGGCGCAGATCGCCGAGCGGGCGTCGTTCCCGCCGGGCGAAGCGCGCGAGGACTGGGCGATCATCCGCGCGCTGTCGGCCGCGGTCGGTCAGACGCTGCCCTATGACTCGCTGGCGGCCTTGCGTAAGGCGATGTTCGCCGCCGCGCCGCATCTGATGCGGATCGGCCAGATCGAGGCCGGCGATGTCGCGGCGATCCGCGCGCTCGGAGGAGCCGGCGGCAGCGTCGAGAAGACGCCGTTCCGGACGGCGATCAACGATTTCTACATGACCAACCCGATCGCACGCGCGTCCGCCGTCATGGCGGAGTGCTCGCGTCTCGCATCGGGCGAGATGCTGACGGCGGCGGAGTAAGCGGGACCGATGGCTGAATTCTTCGCAAACAATATCTGGCCGCTGCTGATCGTGATCGGGCAGAGCGTCTTGCTGCTCGTGCTGCTGCTGATCTCGATCGCCTACATCCTGCTCGCCGACCGCAAGATCTGGGCTGCGGTGCAGATCCGTCGCGGTCCGAACGTGGTCGGCCCGTGGGGCCTGCTGCAATCCTTCGCCGACTTGATCAAGTTCGTGCTGAAGGAGCCGACGATCCCGTCGGGCGCCAACAAGGGCCTGTTCCTGCTGGCGCCGCTGGTCACCTGCGTGCTCGCGCTGTCGGCTTGGGCCGTCATTCCGGTGAGCGCCGGCTGGGTGATCGCGGACATCAATGTCGGCGTGCTGTTCATCCTCGCGGTGTCGTCGCTGTCGGTCTACGGCATCATCATGGCCGGCTGGTCGTCGAACTCGAAGTACCCGTTCCTCGCCGCGCTGCGCTCGGCGGCCCAGATGGTGTCCTACGAAGTCTCGATCGGCTTCGTGGTGATCTGCGTGCTGCTGTGCGTAGGCTCGCTGAACCTGACCGCGGTGGTCGAGGCGCAGAACTCGAAGTGGGGCTTGCTGGGCTGGTACTGGCTGCCGCTGTTCCCGATGTTCGTGGTGTTCTACGTGTCGGCGCTGGCCGAGACCAACCGCCCGCCGTTCGATCTCGTCGAAGCGGAGTCGGAACTGGTCGCCGGCTTCATGGTCGAATACTCGTCGACGCCGTACCTGCTGTTCATGCTCGGCGAATACGTCGCCATCGTCACGATGTGCGCGATGGGCACGATCCTGTTCCTCGGCGGCTGGCTGTCGCCGATCCCGTTCGCGCCCTTCACCTGGGTGCCGGGCATCGTCTGGTTCGCGCTCAAAGTCCTGTTCATGTTCTTCCTGTTCGCGATGGCGAAGGCGATCGTGCCGCGCTACCGCTACGACCAGCTCATGCGTCTGGGTTGGAAAGTGTTTCTGCCGCTCTCGCTGGCGATGGTGGTGATCGTCGCCGGCGTCCTGCAGTTCGCGGGCCTGGCACCGAAATGAGGCTTTGATGAACGTCACCGCAACCGCGCGATCGCTGCTTCTGACCGAATTCGTATCGGCGTTCTTTCTCGCCATGCGTTACTTCTTCAAGCCGAAGCCGACGATCAACTATCCGTTCGAGAAGAACCCGATCTCGCCGCGCTTCCGCGGCGAGCATGCGCTGCGCCGCTATCCCAACGGCGAGGAGCGTTGCATCGCCTGCAAGCTGTGCGAGGCGATCTGCCCGGCGCAGGCCATCACCATCGAGGCCGGCCCGCGCCGCAACGACGGCACCCGCCGCACGGTGCGCTACGACATCGACATGGTGAAGTGCATTTATTGCGGCTTCTGCCAGGAAGCCTGCCCGGTCGACGCCATCGTCGAGGGACCGAATTTCGAGTTCGCGACCGAGACGCGCGAGGAACTGTACTACGACAAGGCCCGATTGCTGGCCAATGGCGACCGCTGGGAACGCGAGATCGCCAAGGCCATCGAACTCGACGCGCCGTACCGGTGAGCTGACGCCATGTCCATGCCCGTCCTGTTCTTCTATCTCTACGCGCTCACCGCGATCGCCGCCGCCGTCATGGTGGTGGTGGCGCGCAACCCGGTGCACTCGGCGCTGTTCCTGATCCTGGTGTTCGTCAACGCCGCCGGGCTGTTCGTGCTGATCGGTGCCGAATTCCTGGCGATGATCCTGATCGTCGTCTATGTCGGCGCCGTCGCGGTGCTGTTCCTGTTCGTGATCATGATGCTGGATGTCGACTACAACCAGCTGCGCGAAGGCTTCCTCGAATATCTGCCGTTCGGCCTCCTGATCGGCGCGATCTTCCTAGCCGAATTGCTGCTGCTGGCCGGCGGCTGGGTGATCAGCCCGACCATCACAAAGGCGGTGACGGCGCCGATCCCGGCGGGCGTCAGCAACACCGAGGCGCTCGGCCTCGTGCTGTACACGCGCTACATCCACTACTTCCAGATCTCCGGCATGGTGCTGCTGGTGGCGATGGTCGGTGCCATCGTGCTGACGCTGCGCCACAAGCAGCGCGTCAGGCGGCAGAGCATTCCGGTGCAGAACGCTCGTTCGCCGGAGACTGCGATGGCGATCCGGCAGGTCAAGCCGGGTCAGGGACTGTCGGACAACGACGCGGCGGAGTGGGTGCGATGAACGATATCGGTCTCGGTCACTTCCTGTCGGTCGCGGCGGTGCTGTTCACGCTCGGCACGCTCGGCATCTTCCTCAACCGCAAGAACGTCATCATCATCCTGATGTCGATCGAGCTCATGCTGCTCGCCGTCAACATCAACCTGGTGGCGTTCTCGGTCTATCTCAACGACATCGTCGGCCAGGTGTTCGCGCTCTTGGTGCTCACCGTGGCCGCTGCCGAGGCCGCCATCGGCCTCGCGGTGCTGGTGGTGTTCTTCCGTAACCGCGGCACCATCGCGGTCCAAGATATCAATCTGATGAAGGGCTAGGGCATGATCGGCAATCGAGTGCGGATTGACGGCATCGTCCGAAGGCTGAAGGCGCGCGCATGATCCAGGCTATCGTATCCTGCCGCTCGTCGGCGCGCTGATCGCCGC
>NZ_BADD01000499.1 GCF_000333455.1 Rhodopseudomonas sp. B29 | reverse complement strand
CGATGATCGGGCCGAACAGCTCGGACATCGCTTTCCCGCCGCCTCGCGGTTCGACATCCCGGCCGCGATATGGCGCGACACGCCCTCGACGATGACGATGGCGTCGTCGACCACGATGCCGATCGCCAGCACCAGCGCGAACAGGCTGGTGGTGTTGACGGTGAAGCCCATCGCCGCCATCGCCGCGAAGGCGCCGATGATCGTCACCGGAACGGTGGTGGCCGGCACCAGCATCGCCCGCCAGTCCTGCAGGAACAAAAGGATCACCACCAGCACCAGCACGGCGGCGATCACCAGCGTCTCGTAGACTTCGTCGACCGAGGCGGTGATGAATTTGGTCGAGTCGAACGACACCTTGTAGTCGAGGCCGGCCGGGAAGGTCTTGGCCATCTCCTTCATCTTGGCATTCACGGACTCGGCCACGGTCAGCGCGTTGGCGCCGGACAGCAGCGAAATCGCGATCGCCGCCGAAGGCTTGCCGTCGAGCGTCGCGGTCTGGCCGTAGGACGAGGCGCCGAGTTCGACGCGGCCGATGTCGCCGATCCGCACCAGTTGGCCGCCGCCTTGGTCGACGGCCTTGACGACGATCTGCTCGAACTGGGTGGCCTCGTTGAAGCGGCCGACGACGTCGAGCGCGTATTGGAAGTTCACCGTGCTGGGCGTCGGCGGGCCGCCGACGAGGCCAGCGGTGACCTGCGTGCTCTGCTGCTGGATCGCCTTGACGACGTCGCTCGGCGTCAGGCCGTAGGTTTGCAGCCTGTCCGGATCGAGCCAGATCCGCATCGCGTAAGAGCCGGAGCCGAGCACCGAGACGTCGCCGACGCCGGGCAGGCGGGCGAGTTCGTTCTGTAGATTGATCTTGGCGTAGTTGGACAGGAACAGATTGTCGTAGCGGCCGTCGGACGAATACAGGCTGACGAACTGCAGGATCGAGGTCGACTTCTTCTTGATGTTGAGGCCCTGCGTCGCCACCGAGGCCGGCAACTGCGCGGTGGCGAGCGAGACGCGGTTCTGCACCAGCACCTGCGCCATGTCGGGATCGGTGCCGATGTCGAAGGTGACGACCAGGCTGTAGCTGCCGTCGCTGGCGCTGGTCGACTGCATGTAGATCATGCCCTCGACGCCGTTGACCTGCTGCTCGATCGGCAGCGCCACGGTGTCCATCACTGTCCGCGCGCTGGCGCCCGGATAGCTCGCGGTGACGGAGACCGTCGGCGGCACGACGTTGGGATATTGCGCGACCGGCAGCCGCGCCAGCGCCAGGGCGCCGAGCAGGATGATGAGGAAGGCCAGCGTGTTGGACAGCACCGGCCGTTCGATGAAGAAGCGCGAGAACATGGGCAACGCCTCGTGTCGGCCGATCGATCAGGGCTTGGTCGCACCGGCTCCGGGAAGCAGCGCCGCGGGCGCGGGTTTCGGTGCGGAGGGCAGGGCCGGCATGGCGCCCGCCACCGGGTTGACGGTGTTGCCGGCGATGGCGCGCTGAACGCCGCCGATCACCACTCTGTCGTCTTTGGTCAGGCCGCTGGTAATGACGCGCAGCGCGCCTTCGCGCGTGCCGGGCGTCACCTGGCGCTGCTCGACGACGTTGTTGTTGCCGACCACCATGACGTAGCTGCCGGTCTGGTTCGACATCACGGCGGTGTCGTCGACCAGGAGCGCATCCTCGATCTTGCCGACGGCGACGCGGACACGGACGAACAGGCCGGGCACCAGCGCGACATCCTTATTGGGCAGCGATCCGCGCAATTGCAGCGTGCCGGTGGAGGAGTCGATCTGCGGCGCGATGTAGTCGATCTTGCCGGAATATTCGAACGCGGCATCCGACGACAGCGCGACCTGGATCGGCATCTCCAGCCGCTCCTCGCGCAAGTCCTTCAGCGTCTTGCCCTGCTTGGCGAGCGCGTCGCGCAGATTGATCTGCTGCTGCTCGGTGATGTTGAAATAGACGTAGAGCGGGTCGACCTGCAGGATGGTGGCGAGCTTGGTCGGGCCGGCGGAGCCGACCAGCGCGCCGGGGTTGGCGAGCCGGCGCGTCACCACGCCGTCGAATGGCGCGCTGACCGTGGTGTAGTCCAGCGAGGTTTTGGCGAGCGCGAGTGAGGCCTGGCTCGCCGCCACCTGGGCAATGGCGGTCGCCAGGTTGGTCTGTGCATCGTCGACCGCGCGCTGCGTGGCGACGTCCTTCTGCCCCAGGATCGATTGCCGATCATATTCGCGCTGCGTATTGACCTGCTTGGCCTTGGCGCCGTCGAGCTGCGCCTGCTGCAGATCGACCTGCGCCTGATATTGCGCGCGCTCGATCTTGAACAGCACGCGGCCTTTCTTCACGGCCTCGCCGTCGAGATAATCGACGCTTTCGAGAAAGCCCTGGACGCGGGCTTCAAGATCGACCGAGGCGACGGGCGCGGTGTTACCGGTAAATTCGGAATAGAGCGTCACCGGCGCCTGCGTCGGCGGCGCGACCGTGACCTTGGCGGGCGGCGGCGGCGCGTACTTGTTCTGCTCCTTGCACCCCGAGAGCACGAAGGGCACGCACGACAAAGCGGCGAACATGGCCCATGCCGGACGAGCCGGCGGCGGTGATGTGCGTTGCCAATTCATCCGTCGAACTCAGCCGTTGCCCGCCATCGTCGCGGTCCCGTCGGCGCGCGATACGGGAGATGGAACTGATTCCGAAATCGGGGTCAATCAAACGAGATGAGTAGGTGATGTATCAGCTATTCGACGTGCGCTGTCATGAAGTAGTTACTACGCGGCTTAGCCGAGGTAACAGGGTACGCCGCGCCAGCGCGTCGAGCTGATGATGACGAGATCACGGAAACGGCGCGGTGACGGGGAAGCGCTTGCCAATTGTTTGTCGCGCAACCAGCCCCGATGCAGAGCCGCGGGAGAGTCCGCGACCACATGGTCGAAAGCCAGAGATGATGTCAGGGGGGGGGGGATGGTGGGCGGCGAGAGATTCGAACTCCCGACCCTCTCGGTGTAAACGAGATGCTCTAACCAGCTGAGCTAGCCGCCCGGCGGGGCTATGTAGCCTGCGGGCGGGCTCGGGTGCAAGGCGTCGGGATCGGCCGACGCGGTGGCGGGGGTGGCCTTGTGATGCTATTCAGCGCTCGGGTGGAGCCGGGAGAAGACTATGAAGCGCGTTTGTTTGGCGATGATTTTGGCGCTGATGGCGGGGCAGGCTCTGGCCCAGGACAAGCCGATCCAGAAATACGGCGATCCTGACCCGGAGAAGACGCCGTCGGAAATCGACGCCGAGCGGCGCGCCGAACGTGCCTACAGGCGTTCCCTCAGCAATGTTCCCGATGCCAAGGCGCCGAGCGATCCCTGGGGGACGGTGCGCGGCGGGGAGGCCAACAATCCGAAATCGACAGCCAAGTCGACCGCCGCCAAACCAGCGGCCAAGCCCGCCCCCAAGCACAGCAAGCCAGCGACGCCAGCTTCGCAAAACTGATCGCCTGGAGCGCTTTGGGGATTGATTGAAGCGATTCGACCCGTCCTAAGATGCACTGAGTCCTCATCCTGAGGAGCCGCGGCGTAGCCCGCAGGGCGTAGCCGGGGCGTCTCGAAGGATGGGGCTACACAGCACCCGCGGCGCATGGTTCGAGACGGCGCTTCGCGCCTCCTCACCATGAGGTTGTGCTTGTTGTTGACGCTTTAGAAGCTGAACTGCTCTCGGCGCGTCTTTATGCCTTCTCCTCGAAGATCATCGCCAGGTGGACGATGGTCTGCACCGCCTTTTCCATGTCCTGGCGGCTGACCCATTCGAGCCGGGAGTGGAAGGCATGTTCGCCGGCGAACACGTTGGGGCAGGGCAGGCCCATGAAGGAGAGCCGTGCGCCGTCGGTGCCGCCGCGGATCGGCGCCAGCACCGGCTCCAGCCCGGTGCGGCGGATCGCCTCCTTGGCGTTCTCGACCAGTTCGGGATGCTGGTCGAGCACCTGCTTCATGTTGCGATACTGCTCGCCGATCGCGATGCTGGCGCGCGAGCGCGGGTAGGCCCGCATCACTCCGTCGACGATCGACTGCAGCAGCGCCTCTTTCTCCTTAAGTCCGGTTTCGCTGAAGTCGCGGACGATGAAGCTCAATGTCGCCTTCTCCAGCGTGCCGGAGATGCCGACCGGGTGCAGGAAGCCTTCGCGGCCTTCGGTCGTCTCCGGCGAGCAATGGTCTTTCGGCAGCCGCTCGACGATCGCGGCGGCGATCTTGATGGCGTGCTCGATCTTGCCCTTGGCGAAGCCCGGATGGGCGCTGACGCCCTCGATGGTGACGACCGCCGAGTCGGCCGAGAACGTCTCGTCCTCGATATGGCCGGCGCTCTCGCCGTCCATCGTGTAGGCGAAGTCGGCGCCGAGCTTCTTCAGGTCGGCCTTGTCGACGCCGCGGCCGATCTCTTCATCCGGCGTGAACAGGATCTTGAGCGTACCGTGCTTGATCTCTGGATGCGCAAGCAAAAATGCCGCCGCATCCATGATCTCGGCGACGCCGGCCTTGTTGTCGGCGCCGAGCAGCGTGGTGCCGTCGGTGGTGATGATGTCGTGGCCGATCTGATCAGCCAGCGCCGGATGCTCGGCAAATCGGATCACCTGGCTGGGATCCCCCGGCAGGGTGATGTCACCGCCGCGATAGTCCTTCCAGATCTGCGGCTTGACGCCGGCGCCTGAACAATCGGGCGAGGTGTCCATATGGGCGCAGAAGCACACCACCGGCACGTTCGGCTTGTCGGTAGTCGCCGGAATGGTGGCGTAGACATAGCCGTGTTCGTCGAGATGCGCGTCGGCAAGGCCGAGCTCGCGCAGCTCCTGCGCCAGAAGGGCGCCGAGCGTCTTCTGCTTCTCGGTCGATGGACAGGTCTTTGAGGCCGGATCGGATTGGGTGTCGATCGCCACATAGCGCAGGAAGCGCTCGGTCACGCCGTGCGTGAAGGCGATGGGAGACGAAGAGAGATTGGATTGAGCTGCCAAGATGTCACTGCCGGAAAATCGCGTCGAAGCGCGTCATTGGCGCCGTGGTGGCGCGTCGGCAAAATGGCAGCATCCCTAAACAGCCGCAAGGCGGCCAATCCCAGATCAGCCGCAAGGCTGACCCGGGATCGCGCAGACAGGCGTTGAGCCGTCGCAGAAAGCCTTAGATGGCTTCCTTCAGTTCCTTGGCAGCGCGGAAGGCGACCTTCTTGCTGGCCTTGATCTGGATGGTTTCGCCGGTGGCCGGGTTGCGGCCGGTGCGGGCGGCGCGCTTGCGGACCTGAAGGATGCCGAGGCCGACGATGCGGATGCGCTCGCCCTTCTTCAGGTGCTTGGTGATGCGGGCCACCATGTCGCCGAGAATGGTCTCGGTCTGCTTCTTGGACAGCTCGTGCTCTTCGGCCAGCGCCGCCGCCAGATGCTTCAGGGTAACCGTCGTCGGGGTCGCGGATTTCGCAACTGCTTTCTTCGCCATAAGGCCCTCCTCTTGTGGTGGCTTTCAAGAAACTCAGACGTAGCAGGCCTTAATCGATTCGGGTAAGGCCTGCCTACGCTGTTTTGCCCGAAAACAGCGGTTTTTTCGCATCCAAGGTCGAATAAACGCCGTTTTCCGGGGCTTTGCGGCGCCCGCGAACGTGCGCGGACACCCTTATTCGTCATTTTGCCGGCTGGGCGAGCCCATCCGGGACGTCTCTTTCGAGGCCGATTCCCTTGATCAAGCCGAAAATGGCCGGGATCACGATCAGCGTCAGCAGCGTCGACGACACCATGCCGCCGATCATCGGCACGGCGATGCGCTGCATGATTTCCGAGCCGGTGCCGGTGCTCCACAGGATCGGCATCAGCCCGGCCATGATCGCCACCACCGTCATCATCTTGGGCCGCACACGTTCGACGGCGCCTTCCATGATGGCGGCGTGAAGGTCGGCGCGGCTGAGGCGGCGGCCCTCGGTGGCGCGCTGCGCCGCGACGGCGTCGAGCGCGTGGTTGAGATAGATCAGCATCACCACGCCGGTCTCCGCGGCGACGCCGGCGAGCGCGATGAAGCCGACCGCGACGGCGACCGACAGGTTGAAGCCGAGCGCCCACAGCATCCACAGTCCGCCGACCAGCGCGAACGGCAGCGACAGCATCACGATCAGGGTTTCGGTCAGCGAGCGGAAGTTGATGTAGAGCAGCAGGAAGATGATTGCGAGCGTGACCGGCACCACGATCTTGAGCCGCGCCGCGGCGCGTTCGAGATATTCGTACTGGCCGCTCCACATCACATAGGTGCCGGGCGGGAAGACGATTTGGCTCTGCACCGCGCGCTGCGCGTCGGCAACGTAGCCACCGAGGTCGCGGTCGCGGATGTCGACATAGATGTAGGTGGCGAGCTGGCCGTTTTCGGTACGGATCGAGGTCGGCCCGCGCGCCGGCTTGACGCTGGCGACTTCGCCGAGCGGCACCGTGCCGCCGGCCGGCAATGCTACAAGGATGTCATCGGCGATCGCTTTGGGATTGTCGCGCAGCTCGCGAGGGTAGCGCATGTTGACAGTGAATCGCTGGCGGCCTTCGATCGTGGTGGTGACGCTTTGGCCGCCGAGCGCGGTGGCGATGGTGTCTTGCACATCTTGAACGGCGAGGCCGTAGCGCGCCAGCGCATCGCGGTCGGGCGCGATCTCCAAGTAATAGCCGCCGAGGCTGCGCTCGGCGTAAGCCGAGGACGTGCCCGGCACGGACTTCAGCACCTGCTCGATCTGCCGCGCCAGTTTGTCGAGCTCGGCGAGATCGCTGCCCATCACCTTGACGCCGACCGGCGTACGGATGCCGGTCGACAGCATGTCGATGCGCGCCTTGATCGGCATGGTCCAGGCATTGGAGACGCCGGGGAATTGCAGCGCCTTGTCCATCTCGGCGATCAGGCCGTCGATCGTGAGACCAGCGCGCCACTCTTCCTTCGGCTTGAGGTTGATCACCGTCTCGAACATCTCGGTCGGCGCCGGATCGGTCGCGGTCGAGGCCCGGCCAGCCTTGCCGTAGACCGAAGCCACTTCGGGAAAGCCGCGGATGATGCGATCCTGCATCTGCAACAGCTCGGCCGCCTTGGTGACCGACAGGCCGGGCAGCGTCGTCGGCATGTAAAGCAGCGTACCTTCGTTGAGGGCCGGCATGAATTCGCTGCCGAGCTTTGAGGCCGGCCACACCGAGACGCCGAGCACGATCAGCGCCAGCACGATCACCAGAATCTTGGCGCGCAGCACGCCGCGGATCAACGGACGATATAGGAAGATCAGCGCGCGGTTGATGATGTTCCTGTGCTCCGGCACGATCCGGCCGCGGACGAAGATCACCATCAAGGCCGGTACCAGCGTCACCGACAGCAGCGCGGCGGCGGCCATCGAGAATGTCTTGGTGAAGGCGAGCGGGCTGAACAGCCGGCCTTCCTGCGACTCCAGCGTAAAGATCGGCAGGAACGACACGGTGATGATGAGCAGGCTGAAGAACAGCGCCGGCCCGACCTCGGCCGCTGCCTCGATCAGCACCGTGACCCGCGATGCGTCAGGTGCCGCGCGCTCAAGATGCTTGTGGGCGTTCTCGATCATCACGATGGCGGCGTCGACCATGGCGCCGATGGCGATGGCGATGCCGCCGAGGCTCATGATGTTGGAGCCGAGGCCGAGCGCCTTCATCGCCGCGAACGCCATCAGCACGCCGACCGGCAGCATCAGGATCGCCACCAGCGCGCTGCGGACGTGCAGCAGGAACACGATGCACACGGCGGCCACGACCAGGCTCTCTTCCAGCAACGTGTGCTTGAGCGTGTCGATGGCGGCATAGATCAGCGTCGAGCGGTCGTAGACCGGGACGATCTCGACCGACTTCGGCAGGCTGGAGGCGATCTCCTTGAAGCGCTGCTTGACGTGCTCGATGACGTCGAGCGCGTTGACGCCGAAGCGCTGCAGCACGATGCCGCTGGCGACTTCGCCTTCGCCATTGAGTTCGGCGATACCTCGGCGTTCGTCGGGTCCGAGCTCGACGCGGGCGACATCGCGCAGCAGCACCGGCGTGCCGCCGCTGGCCTGAGCACGACATGC
>NZ_BADD01000500.1 GCF_000333455.1 Rhodopseudomonas sp. B29 | reverse complement strand
TTGGCTGTCGGCTACCGGGTTCGCAGCCCGCGGGGCAGCCAGTTCCGGCGCTGGGGCACCACAGTGCTGCGCGATTACTTGATCAAGGGATTCGTGCTCGACGACACGCGCCTGAAGGAGCCCGGAGGTCTCGATTACTTCGACGAATTGCTGCGCCGCATCCGGGACATTCGGTCTTCGGAGAAGCGGTTCTACCAGAAAGTGCGCGACCTGTTCGCCGTGACGAGCGTCGACTATGACGGCTGCGCCGAGACCGCCAAAGCCTTCTTCGCCACAATTCAGAATAAGTTGGTGTTCGCCGTCACCGGCCAGACCGCCGCCGAATTGATCGTTGCCCGGGCCGATCCGGCCAAGCCGAACATGGCGTTGACCAGTTGGGCCGGTGAGCGCGTTCGCAAGACCGACGTCACAATGTCGAAGAACTATCTCGATGCGCAGGAAATCGAAGCGCTCAACCGGCTGACTACGATGTTTCTCGACTTCGCCGAAGACCGCGCTTCGCGTCGACAGGAAACACGGATGGCCGATTGGATCGCCCAGACCGATCGTTTTCTCGCGTTCAACGAACGAGAGGTTCTGCACGGCAAGGGGCAAATGTCGCACGAACGGATGACCGAGATCGCCCATACTCGGTTTGATACGTTCGACGCCGACCGCCGGGCCGCCGAGGCGATTGAGGCGGAGCGAGAAGCCGACGAGGATTTGGCAAAGCTAGAAGCCGAGGCGCGTCGGCTGACGCAGCGAAAGTCCGATTTTTAAGCGAAGCTTCTAACAATCGGCCGACTGCTCAGCTCTGATCGCTCTTCCGCTCCCCGATCCGCTCCAGCACCGTGAAGAACGCCGGCACGAACAGCACGGCGAGGCCGGTCGAGGCCAGCATGCCGGAGACGACGGCGATGCCGAGGGAGACGCGGGCGCCGGCGCCGGCGCCGGTGGCGAGCGCCAGCGGCAGCATGCCGAAGATGAAGGCGAACGACGTCATCAGGATCGGGCGGAAGCGCTGGCGCGCGGCTTCGACGGCGGCCTCGGCGACGGCAAGACCCTCGTGGCGTTTGTCGCGGGCGTATTCGACGATCAGGATGGCGTTCTTGGCGGCGAGGGCGATCAGCAGCACGATGCCGATCTGGGTGTAGAGATCGTTGGGCAGGCCGGACAATTCTAGCGCTGCGACGGTGCCGAGCAGCGTCAGCGGCACGGCAAGGATCACCGCCAAGGGCTGCAGCCAGCTCTCGTATTGGCCGGCCAGCACGAAGTACACGAGCAGCAGCGCGACAGCGAACACGTAGTAGATCTGATTGCCGACCACCTGTTCCTGATACGACATCGCGGTCCACGCCGTGCCCATCGACGACGGCAGCGATTTGGCGGCGACTTCGCTCATCAGCGCCATGGCTTCGCCCGAGCTGAAGCCGGCGGCCTGGCCGCCGACGATCGTGGCCGACGGATAGAGATTGTACAGCGTCACCAGCGGCGGTCCGACCTCTTCGGTCATGGCGGCGACGGCACCGAGCGGCACCATCTGGCCGCCCGAGCCCTTGACCTTCAGCTTGAGCACGTCGACCGGCGTCAGCCGGAACGGCGCGTCGGCCTGGACATAGACCTGGAAGACGTTGTTGAACTTGTTGAACTGATTGACGTAGGTCGAGCCGAGATAGTTCTCGACCGCGGTGAACACCTGGCCGACCGTGACGCCGAGCGTCTCGGCCTTGATACGGTCGACCACCAGCCGCAGCTGCTTGACGTTGCCCTTGATGGTCGAGGCGGCACTGGCCATGCTTTTCTGGGTCGCGGCGTTGGCGGCGAGTTCGGCGGCGGCGTTCTGCGGGGGGAGGAAGTCGGAGCTGCCGTTCTTCATCTCCACCATCATGGTGAAGCCGCCGGTGTTGCCGACGCCCTGAATCGGCGGCGGCATCATGAGTAGCGCGGTCGCGGCGTCGAGCGTTCCGAGCGCCGCGTGGGCCTTGGTGGCGATCGATTTGAGGCTGAGGTCGGCGGTCTTGCGCTCGCTCCAATCGTGCAGCACGACATAGAGCATGCCGGCGTTGTACAGCGTGGCGTTGTTGTCGAGCGGCGAAATGCCGGAAACGCCGATGACGCTGTCGACCCCCGGGATTTTCTGCACCAGCTCGACGGCCTTTCCGACCGCAGTCTCGGTGCGCTGTGCCGAGGCGGCATCCGGCAGCTTCAGGCTGACGATGAAGTAGCCCTGATCTTCGGACGGCAGGAAGCTCGTCGGCACCTGCGACACGCCGTAGAAGGCAACGCCGACGAGGGCGAGGCCGACCAGCGTGGTCGGGATGGCGAAGCGCACCAGGCGCCGGATCAGCGCCGCATATATATTCTCGCACGGCGTATAGATCGCGTTGAAAGCCCGGTAGACGATCCCTCGTTGCTCGGGCGGGACGGG
>NZ_BADD01000501.1 GCF_000333455.1 Rhodopseudomonas sp. B29 | reverse complement strand
CGCGCAGCGTTCGGGGTCGGTGGTGTTGCTCAAGGGGCCGGACACAGTGGTGGCCTCGCCTGACGGCCGCGGCGCCATCGCTTTCAACGCACCGCCCTGGCTCGCCACGGCCGGCGCCGGCGACGTTCTGACCGGGATCGTCACCGGCCTGCTGGCTCAGAAGGTGCCGGCTTTCGAGGCCGCGTGCATCGGGGTGTGGATGCATGGCGAGGCGGCCTGTGAGGCCGGCCCCGGGCTGATCGCCGAAGACCTGACAGAGACGCTGCCGGCAGTTTTCCGTAGAGTCTACGACGCCTTAGAGGTCGAATATTAGAGTCGTAAATGATCCGCCTGAGGCACTGATCGAGGCGCTTCAGGTGACGAGGTAACTGCGCAGCAGAAGAGGCGCCGACCATTTGGCGGCGGCGGCCTCCATCAGCCACAGACCAGGGTGCTCAGCCGCAAAGGCGATACGCTGGGTCTGGCCGGCGTCGAGCGCCAGCGTGTCCAGCCAGAACGGCTTCCAGCCGTCATCGAGCCGGTCGAGCAGCCGGAAATGATGGCCGTGCAGGTGAAACACCACTGGCATCGTGGCCCGGTTGGTCAGCGCCAGCACCACCGTGCGGCCGCGCTTGGCCTCGAAGGCCGGGCCGGCGGCCGGGCGGAAGCCGGTCGGGCCAAACCAATCGAGCTGGCCCGAGGTGAGGGCACCCAGCGTGAGTTCGACCCGCAGCGCGTTGCCGAGCGGCAGTTGCGCCGGGAGCCCATTGCCGGGCAGCGGTTGGGCGGGCAGCAACGGCACCGGACGCAGCGGCGCGCCGCTGGCGTATACCAGACGGCCGAGCGTGGTCGGCTTGCCGCCGTCGTGCAGCGTAATGGCGGTGGTCGTGCCCGGCGGCTTGGTGGCGTCGACGAAGACGTCGACCCGCGCACCCGGCGCCATCACCACCGCGCCGCCACGAGCCACGAACGGTTCAGCCGGCTGGCTGTCGAGGGCCATGACGCGAACGTCGTGATCTTCGATTCGGACAGCAATCACATTGCGCTGGCAGGCGTTGATGAGGCGGAGTCTGAACCTGCCGTTGGTCCGCACCGGGACGTCGAACGAAGGCTGGCCATTGACGGTGTAGAGCCAAGGCGCATCGGTCGGCTCGGTGCCGGGCGCGAGCAGCGTGCCGTCTTTGGCTTGGCGGAAATCCTCGATCAGCAGCACCTGATCGCCGTCGACTTGCGGCGCCTCGGGCTCGGCCACCACCAGCGGCAGCGCCGGCATCGGCGCCGGGCCGGCGTCGCCGATCAGGCGGGCGTCGACCAGCAGCGTGCCGGCGCTGCGCAGCTCCAGCGTGAAGCTGTCGGAGCCGCCCGGCGGCACCGGCTGGCGGCTGACGAGCGGCTCGGCGGCGGGCTGGCCGTCGAGGCCGCGGACGTTCAGCAGGGCCGGGCGGTCGAGTGCGTTATCGAAGCGCAGCGTGATGCTGTCGCCGCGGCGCAGCGCCGGCGCCTCCGGCGCGGTCAGCGTTGGCCGATTCAGCTCAGGCCCGTCGGCCTTCAGCCGGATTCGGCCCGGGACGGCCCGGATCGTCAGTGTCTTGGTGCCGCCTGCTGGGGCCGCAGCGACCGCCGCCGCGGGACGCAGCGAGGTGCCGAGCACCAGCCCGGCGGCGCCGACGACGAGTTCCCGCCGCGACATTGCAAACTGGTCGAAGAAATCCTTGCCGGCCATTGTCGATGCGGACCATTTTCCGGCGCCGCTGTCCAGCGCGTCGGGCCTTGGCGCGGCGCTTCACCGCGGCGGCATCCGATCGCGTTTGTTGGCTGGGATTTTCTTGATGCACGCCCTATTTGTCATGTTATAAGCCGCCGCCCGCGGCATCGCGGCCGGACATGATGCTCATTCGCGGGCGTGGCGGAATTGGTAGACGCGCTGGATTTAGGTTCCAGTGACGAAAGTTGTGGGGGTTCGAGTCCCTCCGCCCGCACCAAAGCGTTTGCGCTTGCTCATGACGATTACTCCGGACGGATTCCTGCGGCGCAGGGGTCGGTCCGTCCCACCCACCGGTGCAGGCGATGAGCCGAGCATCGCAATTGTCGACCAATTCCGGCGCGCAAGCCGGAGCAGATGAAGAAGATTGGCACCATGCAGGTCAAGGAAACCGTCGCCGACGGGTTGAAGCGCGAATTCCAGGTCAGTGTCCCCGCCGCCGACATCGACGCCAAGGTCGACGAACGGCTCGTCGACATGAAGGACAAGGTGCGCCTCAACGGCTTCCGCCCGGGCAAGGTGCCGGTCAGCCATCTCAAGCGCGTGTACGGCCGCTCGGTCGCCGCCGAGACCATCGACAAGCTGATCCGCGACACCAACGACGGCATCTTCACCGAGCGCGGCTTCCGCCTCGCCACCGAGCCGAAGATCACGATGCCGGAGGATCAGAAGGAAATCGAGCAGATCCTCGAGGGCAAATCGGACCTCAACTACACGGTCGCGATCGAAGTCGTGCCGGCGATCGAACTCGCCGACTTCAAGAGCTTCGAAGTCGACAAGCCGGTGGTGGAAGTCTCGGATTCTGACGTCGATGAGGCCATCAAGCGCATCGCCGACGCCAACCGCAGCTACGCCGACAAGGGCGAGGGCAAGAAGGCCGAGAACGGCGACCGCGTCACGATCTCGTTCAAGGGCACCATCGACGGCGTCGCGTTCGACGGCGGCACCGGCGAAGACATTCCGGTGGTGATCGGCTCGGCCACGTTCATTCCGGGCTTCGAGGACCAGCTCGTCGGCATGACCGTCGGCGAAACCCGCACCGTGAAGGTGTCGTTCCCGACCAACTATGCGAGCGAAACTCTGGCCGGCAAGCCGGCGGAATTCGAGACCACCGCCACCAAGGTCGAGGCGCCGCAGGACACCACGATCGACGACGAGTTTGCCAAGACGCTCGGCATGGAATCGCTCGACAAGCTGAAGGAAGCCGCCAAGGCCCGCCTCGCGGCCGAATACGCCGGCGCGTCGCGGCTGAAGGTCAAGCGCCAGCTGCTCGATCGCCTCGACGAGACCCACAAGTTCGACGCGCCGCCGTCGCTGGTGGAGCAGGAGTTCGAGGTGATGTGGCGTTCGATCAACGCCGAGATGCAGTCGAACGGCAAGACCTTCGCCGATGAAGACACCACCGAGGAGGCGGCTCGCGAGGAATATCGAAGGATCGCCGACCGCCGTGTCCGCCTCGGCCTGGTGCTCTCCGAGATCGGCGAGAAGAACAAGATCCAGGTTACCGACGACGAGGTCAGCCGCGCCGTCATCGAGCGTGCCCGGCAGATGCCCGGCCGCGAGAAGGAGGTCTGGGACTACTACCGCAAGACCCCGGAGGCGCTGGCCCAGCTCCGCGCCCCGATTTACGAGGACAAGGTCGTCGACTTCATCCTCGAGCTCGCCAAGGTCAACGAGAAGACCGTGACCCGCGAAGAACTCTACAAGGACGACGACGACAAGACCGCCGCCTAACGTCCTCTCTTCGTAGCATTCCGAGGCCGTCGCGACACCGTCGCGGCGGCCTTTTCGTTTCAGGGCCGGCGCTCAGGCCGGCATTAACGATGGCCGCCGAAAACCGGCGCTTTCCGGCCCTCCGGTTTTGCCCAGGCCGACCGAATCGGTATCAATCGGAGGTGGAAGAGAGCCTGCCCTTGTCGCCGCGCCGTCGCGGCATATCTGTGAACTCGCTTCTGACGTCCTGCATCACGGGACGACCCGCCGCGCGGACCGCCTTCCTGTTCGCGCCCTGTCGTCTCCGGCCAACCCTCAGGTGAGACTCTATGCGCGATCCGGTGGAAACCTACATGAACCTCGTGCCGATGGTGGTCGAGCAGACCAACCGCGGCGAACGGGCCTACGACATCTTCTCGCGCCTCCTGAAAGAGCGGATCATCTTCGTCACCGGCCCGGTCGAGGACGGCATGTCGACGCTGATCGTCGCGCAGCTTCTGTTCCTCGAAGCGGAAAATCCGAAGAAGGAAATCTCGATGTACATCAACTCGCCGGGCGGCGTGGTGACATCGGGTCTGGCGATCTACGACACCATGCAGTTCATCCGCCCGCCGGTCTCGACGCTGTGCACCGGCCAGGCCGCCTCGATGGGCTCGCTGCTGCTCGCCGCCGGCCACAAGGACATGCGGTTCTCGCTGCCGAACGCCCGCATCATGGTCCACCAGCCGTCTGGCGGGTTCCAGGGCCAGGCCACCGACATCATGCTGCACGCGCAGGAAATCCTGAACCTCAAGAAGCGGCTGAACGAGATCTACGTTCACCACACTGGCCAGACCTACAAGGCGATCGAGGACGCGCTGGAGCGCGACAAGTTCCTCACCGCCGAGATGGCGCGGGAGTTCGGCATCGTCGACAAGGTGATCGACAAGCGTCCGGAAGACACCGGGGCTCAGCCGGCCGCCAAGGCTTCCTGATCGGGAGCCGTGCCGGCTTGAGCTTGCTCAACACTCCGGATCGGCAAAACGGCATCCTCGTGAAGCCCCCAGGTCACGTTGGATGTTCCGCTTTCGTGCCGATCCGGCGCGTGACAAACGCGCAACTCTGCCTTGATTTCGGCGGTCGAGGGTCGCGTAATCCCGGCAAATCACGCTATTGTCACGTCGACCGGGCATCCGGCCGATTAGCGAATTCTTGATAGACGGGTGACAGTCTGAAAGGCTGAAGCCCGGACGACCAAAGTGTTGGGGGATTCGGGACGGTCGCGGGCTGCCGCGACCAACAAACGGCGGGGTCTTTTCTGGTACGGATTTTGCTCCATTTGTACCACATCGTCCCGGCGCAAGCTTGGACGGCACGACGTTGAAAGGCGACGTGAGATGGAGCGGGCGAACCTGACGAGACCGAACGGCGGACGGAGATAGAGATGAGTAAGGTCGGTACGAGCGACTCCAAGAACACCCTGTACTGCTCCTTCTGCGGAAAGAGCCAGCACGAGGTTCGCAAACTGATCGCCGGCCCCACGGTCTTCATCTGCGATGAGTGCGTGGAACTGTGCATGGACATCATTCGCGAGGAGAACAAGTCCTCGCTGGTGAAGTCGCGCGACGGCATCCCGACTCCGAAGGAAATCTGCAAGGTGCTCGATGACTACGTCATCGGCCAGAACCATGCGAAGAAGGTTCTGTCGGTCGCCGTGCACAATCACTACAAGCGGCTCAATCACCAGACCAAGCACAACGACGTCGAACTGGCGAAGTCGAACATCCTGCTGATCGGTCCGACGGGCTCGGGCAAGACGCTGCTGGCGCAAACGCTGGCGCGGATTCTCGACGTGCCGTTCACGATGGCGGATGCGACGACGCTGACCGAAGCCGGCTATGTCGGCGAGGACGTCGAGAACATCATCCTCAAGCTGCTGCAGGCCGCCGACTACAATGTCGAGCGGGCGCAGCGCGGCATCGTGTACATCGACGAAATCGACAAGATCAGCCGCAAGTCCGACAATCCCTCGATCACCCGCGACGTGTCGGGCGAGGGCGTCCAGCAGGCGCTCTTGAAGATCATGGAAGGCACGGTCGCTTCGGTGCCGCCGCAGGGCGGCCGCAAGCATCCGCAGCAGGAGTTCCTGCAGGTCGACACCACGAACATCCTGTTCATCTGCGGTGGCGCCTTCGCGGGTCTCGAGAAGATCATCTCGTCGCGCGGCCGGACCACTTCGATCGGCTTCGCCGCTCAGGTGCTGGCGCCGGAAGATCGCCGGACCGGCGAGATCTTCCGCCACGTCGAGCCCGAGGATCTGTTGAAGTACGGCCTCATCCCGGAATTCGTCGGACGTCTGCCCGTCGTGGCGACGCTCGAGGATTTGGACGAAGCCTCGCTGAAGAAGATCCTGACCGACCCGAAGAACGCGCTGGTGAAGCAGTATCAGCGCCTGTTCGAGATGGAGAACATCGAGCTCACCTTCGCCGACGAGGCGCTGGGCGCGGTGGCCCGCAAGGCGATCGAGCGCAAGACAGGCGCCCGCGGCCTGCGGTCGATCCTCGAGAGCATCCTGCTCGAGACGATGTTCGATCTGCCGGGTCTCGAAGGCGTCGAGGAAGTGGTGATCTCGCGCGAAGTCGTCGAGGGCACCGCCCGCCCGCTGTACATCTACGCCGACCGCGCCGATCGCGCGGCGGAGAGCAGCGCCAGCGCCTGACCGCTGGCGTCAACCTCGGCGCGCAACGCGCGCCTTGAGGTATCTAGTTCGGGTCGCCGATCGTTTTCGGCGGCCCGTTGTCATGCCCCGCAATCGTCTGCGAAGCCTGACAAACCGTGCGTTTTCCACGACTTGACACCCCCCGGCCGGATAGCCACCTAATGTCACGGCGCTGACAATCGTTCTTAGGATTCGTGTTCTCGTACACGCGTTTCGAACACATCTTGTCGGATCGCCTTGACCATCCGGACGCGTGGGCCCTGACCGGCCGATGAGCCGGTGTACTCGCACCTTGTGGTGGCTGCGCCAGCCGGCGGGCCGCGTGCAAGGGGGCACAAAGAAAGGAACGGGGCCAATGACCGCCACCAAACCACGGCCAACCATCACTTACGGCGACAGCCACGCTTATCCCGTCCTCCCGCTTCGCGACATCGTCGTGTTTCCGCACATGATCGTGCCGCTGTTCGTCGGCCGCGAGAAGTCGATCCGCGCCCTCGAAGAGGTGATGAAGAACGACGCGCTGATCATGCTGGCGACGCAGAAGAACGCGTCGGACGACGATCCTGCGCCGGACTCGATCTACGAGATCGGCACGCTGGCGAGCGTGCTGCAGCTTTTGAAATTGCCCGACGGCACCGTGAAGGTGCTGGTCGAAGGCCTGGCGCGCGCCAAGGTTGACAGCTACACCGATCGCGCCGAGTACTACGAGGCGCAGGCGACCGCGCTCGCCGACACCGACGCGGAGAGCGTCGAGGCCGAAGCGCTGGCGCGCTCGGTCGTGTCCGACTTCGAGAGCTACGTGAAGCTCAACAAGAAGATCTCCGCCGAAGTCGTGGGCGTGGTGCAGTCGATCACCGACTTCGCCAAGCTGGGCGACACCGTGGCCTCGCATCTGGCGGTGAAGATCGCCGATCGGCAGGGCATCCTCGAGACGTTGTCGGTGACGCAGCGGCTCGAGAAGGTGCTCGGCCTGATGGAGAGCGAGATCTCGGTGCTGCAGGTCGAGAAGCGCATCCGCTCGCGCGTCAAGCGCCAGATGGAGAAGACCCAGCGCGAGTACTATCTCAACGAGCAGATGAAGGCGATCCAGAAGGAACTCGGCGACGACGAGGGCCGGGACGAGCTGGCCGAGCTCGAAGAGAAGATCGCCAAGACCAAGCTGACCAAGGAAGCCCGCGAGAAGGCGCAGCACGAGCTGAAGAAGCTGCGTCAGATGTCGCCGATGTCGGCGGAAGCCACCGTCGTGCGCAACTATCTCGACTGGCTGCTGTCGATCCCGTGGAACAAAAAGTCCAAGGTGAAGAAGGATCTCGAGGCGGCGCAGGCCGTGCTGGATTCCGATCACTACGGGCTGGAGAAGGTCAAGGAGCGGATCGTCGAGTACTTGGCGGTGCAGTCGCGCGCCAACAAGCTGAGCGGTCCGATCCTCTGCCTGGTCGGTCCGCCCGGCGTCGGCAAGACCTCGCTCGGCAAGTCGATCGCCAAGGCCACCGGTCGCGAATTCGTGCGCGTGTCGCTCGGCGGCGTGCGTGACGAGGCCGAGATCCGCGGTCACCGCCGCACCTACATCGGTTCGATGCCCGGCAAGATCATCCAGTCGATGCGGAAGGCGAAAACGTCGAACCCGCTGTTCCTGCTGGACGAGATCGACAAGATGGGCGCCGATTTCCGCGGCGATCCGTCCTCGGCTCTGCTCGAGGTGCTCGACCCCGAACAGAACGCGACCTTCAACGACCACTATCTCGAGGTGGACTACGATCTGTCCAACGTGATGTTCATCACCACGGCGAACACCCTGAATATCCCGGGGCCGCTGATGGATCGTATGGAGATCATCCGGATCGCCGGCTACACCGAGAACGAGAAGCTCGAGATCGCGCGCAAGCACCTGATCCCTCAGGCGCTGACCAAGCACGGCCTCGACTCCAAGGAATGGTCGATCGACGACGACGCGCTGCTGCTCGTGATCCGTCGCTACACCCGCGAAGCGGGCGTGCGTAATCTCGAGCGCGAGGTGTCCACGCTCGCCCGCAAGGCGGTCAAGGACCTGATGCTGTCGAAGAAGAAGACGGTGCGCGTCACCGAGAAGCTGATCGAAGAGTATCTCGGCGTGCCGAAGTTCCGCTTCGGCGAGATCGAGAAGGACGATCAGGTCGGCGTGGTGACGGGTCTGGCGTGGACGGACGTCGGCGGCGAGCTGCTGACGATCGAAAGCGTGATGATGCCGGGCAAGGGTCGCATGACGGTGACCGGCAATCTGCGCGACGTCATGAAGGAATCGATCCAGGCGGCGGCGTCCTATGTCCGCAGCCGGGCGATCACCTTCGGGATCGAGCCGCCGTTCTTCGAGCGGCGCGACATCCACGTCCACGTGCCGGAGGGGGCGACTCCGAAGGACGGTCCGTCGGCCGGCGTCGCGATGGCCACCACCATCGTGTCGGTGCTGACCGGCATCCCGATCCGCCGTGATATCGCCATGACCGGCGAGATCACACTGCGCGGCCGGGTGCTGCCGATCGGAGGTCTGAAGGAGAAGTTGTTGGCGGCGGCCAGAGGCGGCATCAAGACGGTGCTGATCCCCGAGGACAACGCCAAGGACCTCACCGAGATCTCCGACGCCATCAAGGGCGGGCTGAACATCATCCCGGTCGCCCGGATGACGAAGGATC